>NZ_JBQSYU010000019.1:0-66613 GCF_052379645.1 Arthrobacter sp. 179
TAGCCATGGGCACCGGGCTCGGGGAGTTGATCATCTCCCGGTTGGCGGCCGCCGCCGATCCGGTCGCGGCGGATGCCATGCAGCACTATATGAAGACCGACATGGAGTTCTTCGGCGTCCGGGCCCCCGTCGTCCAGCGGATCGTGCGCGACTCGGTGCGTGAATCCGGGGTCGGCCGGTGGGAGGAACTGCTCGGCTCGGCCCGCGGACTCTGGGAGGGCGCGCGGTATCGCGAGCAGTGGTATGCCGCCCAACAACTCACCGGGTACCGGTCCTGCCGGGGCAGGCTCGAGTTCCTCGACCTGTTCGAGGACATGGTCGTCGACGGCGCCTGGTGGGACATCGTGGATCAGTGCCACCGCCGGTTCGCCGACCTCCTGGCGCAGCATCGCGGGCAGGTTGATCCACTGGTGCGCGCCTGGGCGGTGGATCCGAACCATTGGAAGCGTCGCCTGGCGATCATCACCCAGCTCAGCGCGAAGGAGGCCACCGACGTCGGCCTGCTGGAAGCGGCCATCGTGGCGAATATGAGCGAACAGGATTTCTTCCTCCGCAAGGCCATCGGGTGGGCCCTGCGCGAATACGCCAAAACCGATCCGGCATGGGTACGCGCCTTCGTGGCCGGGCATCGGCAGGAACTCTCGGGCCTGAGCCAACGAGAAGCCCTGAAGCACCTGCGTATTCGATAGTGTGGAGGAGGCTGGACCGTGCCAGCCGTGGAAGGAAACAACTCGTGAGCGACCAGCAGAACCAGCAAGGCGGGCCCGTCCGTCTGCCCGGAGGGGAATCCTTGGGCATCCATGTCGGACAAGCGCGCCCGTTGTCCTCCCCCTCGGTGTCCCCTGCGGCCCCGGGCGGGCAGTCCGGGGACGGCGACACCTCCCCGCAGGGCCCTGATCGATTCGGCGGGACGACCCCGGCCTCCGCCGACCGGGGCGACCACGAGGACCTCTCCCCCTATCTGGGGACCTTCTACGCCGAGGTCGGCGGATCCAAAACCTTCCAGCGGCTGACCGAGTTCTTCTACGAGTCCGTCGCCAGCGATGCCGAGTTCCGCTCGATCTACCCGGAAGAGGATCTGAAGCCGGCAGCCATCCGCCTGCAGTTGTTCCTCGAGCAGTACTGGGGTGGCCCGACCACCTACAGCCAGCTGCGCGGGCATCCGCGGCTGCGGATGCGCCACGTCCCCTACACCGTGGACACCGCGGCCCGGGACACCTGGCTGGCCCATATGCGTCATGCCCTGGACCGGATCGCGTTGCCACCGCTGCAGGATGCCACGATCTGGGACTACTTCGACCGGGCGGCCCGTTCGCTGCAGAACGCCGCCGACCGCTAGGAGCCCTGCCCACCGCAGCCTAGACCGCCGCGGGAACCGACGCCCTGTGGGCCGTGAGCATGAAGAACAGTGCGGCGGCTCCGAGGGTAAGCAGGGGCCACACCAGCAACGGCACGCCCAGCCCGAAGGCATCGGCGAGCAGCCCTCCCCCGACGGCCGCCAGCGGCACGGAGCCCATGGTGATCGTGCGTTGGGCGGCACTGGTCCGGCCCAGCGAGGTGGCCGAGACGGCATTGGCGGTGAAGGCCGCCCCGGCGATATTGGTCACCGTCAGGGTGGCCGCCCAGCAGACCTCGAAGGCCAGCAGCAGCACCACGGCCGCCCCGGGCCACAGATACGCGGCCAGCGGGAGAGCTGCCACGACCGCCTGGAGGACCGCACCCCAGCCGAACAGGCGCCTCAGGGAGACCCGACGCACCATCGCCGGCGCCACGAAGGTGGCCGTCAACGCCGCCGCCGCCGCCACGGTCCCCAGGATCCCGTAGAAACCCATGCCCAGCCCCAAGGTCCGCAGGATCAGGATCGGTTGGATCGAACTACCGATGGCCAGCCCGATATTGCCGGCAGCCGTCAGCAGGGTGATTCCCAGCAGGACCCTGTTGCGCAGTAATACCGCGAAACCGTGGCCGGCCCCGAGGGCAAGGACCTTCGCCGCCCCGGCCGGGTTGCCGGCTGCCGACGCGGCGCGTGCCGGCCGCACCCGGCCGGGTCCCTTCCTCACCAGGGGGAGCATTGCCGCCACCGCCAGGGCGAAGAAGGCGGTGGACAGGGCCAAGGCGGGCCCGCCGCCCCACAGCGCGATGAGCGCACCGGTCACTCCGGGAAAGATGATTCCGGCAGCCCGGTCGATCGAAGCCATCGTGGCAATGACGTGGGCGATGCCCCTCGTGTCACGGGTCAATCCCGGAACGATGGTCGTCTGCGCGTTTTCGGAGGCCACGGTCAGGATCCCTGTCACCGTCACGGCGACCATGGCGGCCACGGTGCCCAGCTGACCGGTCAGGAACAGGATCAGGACGGTCCCCGATCCCAGCAGTTTGGCCACCAGAGATACGGCCAGGACCCGTGCGGCGCCGACACGGTCCACGAGCATGCCCAACGGGACGCTGAGGAACAGGAACGCGAGCGAACCCAGCGCGTTGAGCAGGCCGACTTGGGTGGCCGAGAACCCGAGGACCGTCACGGTGACGATATCCAGGGTGATGCCGAATAGTTGATTCGCCCCGGCATCGGAGGCGTTGGAGAGAATGGCAGGGCGGAGGCGGGGCTGAAGGGGTTTGTTTCTCACGGATCTTCCTGGTCGTTCGTCCTAGGGGTAGAGGCCACCGGGCGCAGCGACATGACGCCCACGGCTTGTGGACGTGATGACGTGCGGGACTAGGAGAAGATCCGTGTGATGAAGAACATGTTCCGACCCTACCGGTCGGGGGACGTCGGCCCCGTTCACTCCGGTTTCCCCGCGGGTCAACGCCTCCTGTTCGGGCCGGGCGATCATCTGCAAGGATGGGAGGGTGCCCCGGGCCCACACAGGGTAATCCACGACGAGGTCGCCCACCGTCCACCCACTCCAGGACAGGAACCCCAGGACATGCAGGACCACGAGGATCGCAGCTTCCGGCCATCTCCCGCCGAGTGGGGTTCCGCCGTGGTGTGTGCCGGGCTGGCACTGACCACCCTGCTGCTGCTTCCGCTGCTCGAGACCGCCGATACGGAGATCCCGGGAGGGACGTTCCCCTCCGGCGGGTATGAGCTATGGGGAGTTGCGGTGGTCCTGGTGGGCCAGGCGGTCGCCCTGCTCCGGGCCAGGACGGCCCCGCGGGCGGTACTGCTCATCGTCGTGGCCTTGCCGATCGCCTTGGCCCCCTTCGTCCCTGGCTCGGCGTTCAGCCTATGCACCCTGGCCATCTTCTGTGCCGTCTTCCTCACCGTCGGCGTGCTTCCGGTACGCCGGCTGGGCCCCTTGCTGGCCCTGACCGTCCTGTTGCTTGCCGGGGCCCAGACGGTCAACGACTTCCGCACCGGCATGCCGGCCTCCGAGGCCGGGATCTCCGCGGCCCTCCAGGCCCTGGTGGTGGTCGGCGCCCCGGCCCTGTTCGCGCTGGTGTTCTCGTCCCGGCGGGAAGCCCGCCTCTCCCGCACCCATGAAGTCCAGGCCCTGGCGCGTGAACACCAAGCCCGGATCGAGGCAGCAGTTGCGAGGGAACGCACGGCGATGTCCCGGGAACTGCACGATATTGCCGCCCACCACATGTCGGGCATCGCCCTGATGACCTCGGCGATCCAACAGCAGATCGACACCGACCCCGAGGAAGCCAAACGGTCTGCCCAGCAGGTCCGCTCCCAAAGCACGGCCGTGCTGCAGGATCTCCGCCTGCTGGTCGGCCTGCTGCGCGAACACCCCGAAGGCACCCGTTCAACCCGGACGGTGGCTGCGGTTCCCGACCTGGTGGAGGAACGACGCGGCACGGGAATGGACGTGGAGGTGCTCCTGTCGGCGGCGGGGGACGACCGGGAGCCGGGGACCGGGATCGGACCGCTGGCCCAACTGGTGGTGTATCGGATGGTCCAGGAATCACTGGCCAATGCCTCCGCCCACGCTCCCGGGGCCCGGTGCGTCGTGGAAATCGACGACACCGATCCCGGCCGACTCACGGCCGTCGTGCGCAATGGGCCGTCCGCGGCCGGGCCCCGGGGCACCGCCGGGGGCTTCGGCCTCCTCGGGCTGGGTGAGCGGGCCGAGCTCATCGGGGCTACGCTGAGCCACGGGCCGATGGGCGACGGCGGCTGGTCGGTTCGTCTGGTGGTGCCCCGGGAGGCCAGGGACCCCGACGTCGACGACCACGAAACCCACCAGGAGTTGCCTTGATCCGCGTGTTGCTTGCCGACGACCAGCCCCTCGTACGAGCCGGGCTCTCCGCCTTATTGAACATGGAGGCCGATATCGATGTCGTCGCCGTCGCCTCCGATGGGGTTCAAGCCCTGGAGTTGGCCCGCGAGATGGACCCCGATGTCGCCTGCCTGGATATCCGCATGCCCGGGATCGACGGCATCAGCGTCACCCGGGAGCTGTGCGGGCCGGGGGTCCTTACGCCGATCCCTGTGCTGGTGCTGACCACCTTCGACCTCGATGACTATGTCTTCGGGGCCCTGGAGGCCGGGGCCTCGGGGTTCCTGCTCAAGGACGCCGAACCACAGGTGATTGCCCAGGCGGTGCGACGGGTCGCCGGCGGGGAGGCGACCATCGACCAGACGCTCACCCGCCGGATCCTGCGGGAGTTCGTCGAGCGACGGAGCCTGCAACCGGTCACCGGACGCAGGGTGGAGGACCTGTTGACCCCGAGGGAGCACGAAATCCTGCTCCTGCTGGCCCAGGGGAAACCGAATGAGGAGATCGCGGCCGATCTGGTGGTGGAAGTCTCCACCGTCAAATCGCATTTGGCGCGCATGCTGCCCAAGCTCGGGGTCAGGTCCCGGCTCCAGGCGGTCGTGTGGGCCTACCAGAATCGGATCGTCGAGGTCCCCGACGGCTCTGGTCCCTAGCCCACCCCTTCCCGGACTGCCTCCTCCGCGCCAGCAGGCACGTGGCCCAGCTGTCCGCCGGTGGCGACGATGATCGCCACCGCAGCGACGACGGCACCGATGGCGGTCGCCGGAAGGACCATGACTTCCGTGATCGCCGGGAAGGTCTCGGTCCAGATGATGGAGGCGAAGGTGTTGACGCTGACGTGCATGAGCATGGAGAGCGGAAGGCTCTGCCCGGTCCGGTTGAAGACCCAGGACATCACCACGTTGAACGCGAGGCAGAAGATGATGAATGCCACGGGGCGGGTCCAGTGGGCCTCGGGCCAGCCACCCCATTCGGTCAGGAACAGTGGCAGATGCCAGATGGCCCAGAGCGGGCCCAGGAGCATCGCCGCCCCCAGGGCCCCGAAGCGTTGCTGCAGGCGCGGCAAGGCGAAATCCCGCCATCCGGGTTCCTCGGCAAGTCCGGTGGTCAGCAGCTGGACCAGCAGCAAGGGAACGTAGAGTCCGATGGCCGTCACCGACGGAGCGTTGATCCTCCCGCCGGAGAACACGAACCCGGTCACCAGCATCGCCGCGGGAACCCCCAGCAACGTGATCGCGTACCACTGCCAGTGGACACGCCACCTCCACAGGCGTCCGACCCAGATGCGGAGCCCGGAACGGCCCTCCGTCACGATCGTGACCAGCAGGGCCGAACCGATGGGTCCCAGGAAGGCCCCGGGCAGGACGCCGGCGAACTGCGAGGTGCCCAGCAACTCGGGGAATCCATAGTCCCAGACCCCCAGCCCGTTCCTGGACAGGATGTACGGCAGCCAGCCCAGCCAGCTCAAGAGGTTGGTCGGGATGAAGAAGGTCGTCAAAGGCCGTCGTCTAATCAGTCCCCGGACGGATCCGGCCTCGACGTCCGGTTGTAGTTCGGTGGTGGTCATCATGGTCCCTTTCCGGGGGTTCGTCCGCTGTTGTGCTGTCCTTCCGACGCTATGGCCGCATGCGGCAGGGCCACCAGCCGTGCAGGATGGCATGTGGGGACCACCATCCAAAGGTGTTGTCCCGCCCTCGGGAACCGGTGCCACGTCAACGGACCGGCGGGCTCCCCGGGGCATCGAGGGGCCCTCCCGGCTCCGCGCGCACCCGGTCCTTGCATCAAAGGATGCAAGTCCCGGGGTGCCTCCTCCAGCGGCTCGTGCCGGGCCCGTGGCGCTTCTAGGCTCGAAGTCCCCAGGCAACATTCCCCCGACATAGGAGCCATCCCATGAGCATGACCACCCCCGCCACGGTGCCGACCGGCCGGATCCCGGCACCGGCCGTGGTATTGAGCCGACTGCGCAGGACCTACCCGAACGGCCCCGGGGTCTCCACCGCCTTGGACGATGTCACCTTCTCCCTCCCCCAGGGCACCTTCACCGCGGTGATGGGGCCGTCGGGGTCGGGAAAATCCACCTTCCTGAACTGTGCCTCCGGGCTGGATGTACCCACCAGTGGACGCGTGGTCATTGGGGGAACCGACCTCACGATGCTCTCCCCCGACGCGGTCACCCGGTTCCGCCGGCGGCATATAGGTTTCATCTTTCAGGCCTATAACCTGATCGGTCATTTGACCGTCGCCGAGAACATCGCACTCCCGCTCCAACTCGATGGCAGGCGTGCCGACACGCAGTGGCAGCAGCGGCTCATCTCGGCGGTGGGCCTGAATGGGAAGGAAAACCAGTACCCCGGCGAACTATCCGGAGGTCAAGCCCAGCGGGTCGCTATCGCCCGGGCCTTGATCGCCCGTCCGGACGTCGTCTTCGCCGACGAACCCACCGGCGCCCTGGACCGCCACACCGGCCAGAAGGTCCTTCAGGTCCTGCGGACCACGGCCCACGAACTGGGCCAGACCCTGGTACTGGTCACCCACGATGCGCAGGTGGCCACCGCTGCGGACCGGGTGCTCTTTCTGTCCGACGGCCGTCTGGCCGGAGACCTGACCGCGCCCTCCACCGACCAGATCGTCGCCCGTCTCACGAAGCTCGAGGGCTGAGATCATGTGGTCCACGACCCTCTCCGCATTGCGCGCCCATCGTTCCAGTTTCATCGGCAGCTTTCTGATCGTGCTCCTTGCGGCCGCCTTGCTTTCGGCCACCGGAGTCTACCTGGCAGCGGGGCTGTACGCCGGGGCCTGGGGCTCCCCGGTGTCCCAGCTCCTGACGGTGGCCGGTTCCTTCGCCGGCACGGCCCTGATCCTGGTCGTCCTGGTGTTCTCCCAGACCTTCGCCGCCTCGCTACGGCAACGCCAGCAGCAATTCGCCCTGCTTCGGGCCATCGGGGCCACCTCCGCTCAGATTCGTTCGATGATCACCGCCGAAGTCTTTGCCGTCTTCTGCCTGGCCGCACCGCTCGGGGCCATCCCCGGGCTCTACGCTTCCGGCCTGCTCCTGCCGCTGTTGCGCCGCAGCGGGATCGTCCCGGCAGGGTTCGAGCCAACCATCAACGCACTTCCCGCAGTGGGTGCCGTGGTGGTGCTGTTGGCCACGAGCCTGCTCACGGCACACCTGGGCGCCAGGAGCCTGACCCGCGTCAGCCCGATGGCGGCCGTCAGCGGCAGCGCCATGGAAACCCCGGTGCCCTCCCCCGTCCGGCGTATCTCGGCCTGGAGCTTCCTGGCGGCGGGCTCGGGGTCCTCCGTGATCCCCATCATCCTGCCGAACACCATCGGCAGCGCCAGCGGTGCCTCGTCCGCGTTCCTGCTCGTCGCCGCGGCCGCGTTGGGCGGGCCGGCCATGATCGGGTGGGTCGCCCGGGCTGCGGTCAGGTTCTTCCGGTCGGGCCCGGCCGGGCCGGCGGTACTGGCGATCGCCAACACCCGGGGTTTCTCGCGTCGGCTCACCACCGCGATCATCCCCCTGGCCCTGTTGCTGGCCTTGGGAACCGTCCAGTCCGGGGTGGGGGTCGGTACCGTCGGAGCAGCCGGGCTGCAGCTCCGCGAGGGCCTGGAAGTCAATCTGGTGGTCTCCTCCCCCACGAGTCTGGGCACCGAAAACGCCACCGAGGTGGGACAGGTCCCGGGGGTGGAGTCCGCGATGGCCAGCTCTACCGTCCCGGTCAGCACGAAGCTCGAGGACGATGACGAGGATCTGGCCCTGTTCAATGACTTCCTCTGGGAACCCGGGGCCCTGCGCACGGTGGGAGACCACCCGGGCCGGTTCCTTGATCCGGGGCTCACGCAGGGGAGGCTGGAGGATCTTTCGACCCCCGGGACCATCGCCGTGAGCGATGTGGCCACGCTGGGGACCGGAAAGGGCCTCAATGACCCCCTCGAAGTGCGTTTCGGCGACGGCAGCGAACACACCCTGACCATCGCCGCGATCTACCGCAACGGTCTGGGATTCGGTGACTTCATCATCAACGAGGACAACATCCCGGCGACGAACCGCCCGGACCGGGTGGACTCGGTGCTGGTGAACACCACCGGCAGCGGTGCCGCGGCCGCCTCAGCATCGCTCGCCTCCCGGGGATACACGGTCAGCAGTGTCGCGGACTACGCCGAACAAGCGGTGATCTCCACCGCCGAGCAGCAGCGCCTTTCCAACGCCTTGTTGCTGGTCCTGGTCCTCTTCGTCGCCTTGGCTGCCGGAAACACCCTGGTGATGCTCACCGGGGCGAGGAAGAACGAATTCACCGTGTTGAAACGGTTGGGTGCCACCCGCAGCCAACTGCGTTTCATGGTCTTCATCGAATCCGGTTTCGTCGCCGTATCCGCCCTGGTGATCGGCACTCTGTGTGTTCTTCCGGCACTGTTCGGTGTCGGTTACGGGTTGTTGGGAGGCTGGGACCCGGCCGTGGACTGGCCGATCTATGGCGCACTGGCCGCCGCCGTGGTGTCGATCGCGGTCGGGACGATGGGTCTGTCGGCGTGGGCCGGAACCCGTGATCGGTCACCGGCCGGGGGCCGGTCGGTCCCTACAGCAATTGCGCTGCGTGCCGGATGAGGGTGTGTCCCCCCGCGGAGGACAGCCGAAGCCAGCGGCCTTGCCTGAAGACCCTGCTGGTTCCCCCGGGCCGCAGGAAACCCAAGGTGTGGGCGGCGAAGGCCGCCCCCAGCGGCAGTTCCACGTCATGGGGGCCGGTCCCGGTCACCGGGGCGGACCAGATCCTCCCGCGGACCGTATCCAGGACCGGGCGCCCCACGCTGGCCGGAACGGCCTCGGCGACCGAGCGCATCCCGGTTTCGGCCTGGGCCCGCAGTTCGTCGTCGGCGTAGGCACCCAGTTCCTCCCAACCGGCCAACGGCGGGGTGATGCCGGCCCAGGCGGCCCGGGACTCCGCCGGGGGCAAGGCCAAGGTCGTTTCGAACTCATCGACCCGCGCCAACCGGTCGGTCAACGCGCCGAGCTCATGGACGGCTTCGAAACCGTCCGCTTCGGGGCTGGCCAGACGGGCCACCCGCAGTCCCAGCACGGTGGGGGTCGCCGCGGCGATGGCTTCCTGGGCCAGAACCGGAACGTAGACGGCCAGTGCCGTCCCAACCGCCTGCAGCCGGACTTGACCGTCCTCAACAGTCCGGGCCCGGGTCAGGAACGTGCGTAGATCAGTCATGGTGTCGGCATCGGCGAAGAGCAGCGTATCGTGAAGCATGTTCCCATGCTGTCACCCCCGGTGTCGGCACGCTATTTTCCGGTTTCTCCTGCTTGATTGGCGAGGTGGCCCGCGGATAGTCTCTAGCGCAGGACAATGCCTACCAAGGAGTAATAGTGCCCGAAAAAGAAGTGCCCGAATCCCTGGTCAGGGTGCTGGATCTCGAAGGAGACGGCCAGACCCGCACGGACGAGGACATCTTCGTCGGCCACACTCCCGAGCAGAGCCGGGACCGGGTTTTCGGTGGGCAGGTCCTGGGCCAGTCAGTCATCGCCGCCTCGCGCACCGTCGAGGGCGGACGGCCCATCCACTCCATGCACGGATACTTCCTGCGTCCCGGCAACGTGAAGATCCCCATCACCTTCGGGGTCGAACGCCTGCGTGACGGCCGGTCCTTTTCCGCCCGGCGCGTCCATGCCTACCAGAAGGGCAAGCCGATCCTGTCGATGATCGCTTCCTTCCAGGAGCCGGCGGAGGGCCTGGAGCACCAGCTGCAGGTGCCCGAGGGCATTCCGGAGCCCGAATCACTGCCGACCACCGCCGAGGTGATCGGGAAGATCAACCATCCCATTGCCCGCGAATGGGCCTATAAGCGCCCCTTCGACATCCGCTACATCGACAAGCCCCTGTACTTCGAGGCCCCGACCGGTCAGGCCCGGACCGCCTCGAACGCCGTCTGGATGAAGTCCTACGAGGTCCTGCCCGACGACCAGTCCCTCCACCGGGCCGCGCTGGCCTTCGGGAGCGACTACACGTTGTTGGAGTCGGTGCTGCGCCGCCATGGCCTGCCATGGATCACCCCGGGGATGAGTGTCGCGAGCCTGGACCACGCCATGTGGTGGCACCGCGACGTCCGCGTCGACGACTGGCTGCTCTACGTCCAGGAGAGCCCCAGTTCCTCCGGGGCCCGCGGGCTGGGCCAGGGACGATTCTTCACCCGCGAAGGCGTCCTGGTGGCGACCGTGGCCCAGGAAGGCATGCTCCGTGTTCCCACCGATACCAAGTCCAAGATCATTGGCGGGGTGCAGTCGCGCCTGATGCGCGCGGCGGTCAAGCACGAACAGAAACGCTAGGACCGCCCGCACCACACAAATACGGCGCCCCCGCCGGATGTCATCATCCGGTGGGGGCGCCGCTCGTGGTTCCGGGAACCTAGCCGCGGGTCAGACGGCGGTGGGTCACCCGGTGGGGCTTGGCCGCATCCGGGCCCAGCCGCTCGATCTTGTTTTCCTCGTAGGCCTCGAAGTTGCCCTCAAACCAGTACCAGTTGGCCGGATCCTCCTCCGTGCCTTCGTAGGAGAGGATGTGGGTGGCGACCCGGTCGAGGAACCAGCGGTCGTGCGAGACGACGACGGCGCAACCGGGGAACTCGAGCAGCGCATTCTCCAGGCTGGAGAGCGTTTCGACGTCGAGGTCGTTGGTCGGCTCGTCAAGGAGCAACAGGTTGCCGCCCTGCTTCAGGGTCAACGCCAGGTTCAAGCGGTTGCGTTCACCACCGGAGAGCACACCTGCCTTCTTCTGCTGGTCCGGGCCCTTGAACCCGAACGCCGAGACGTAGGCCCGGGAGGGCATTTCGACGTTGCCGACCTGGATGTAGTCATTGCCCTCGGAGACGACTTCCCAGAGGTTCTTCTCCGGGTCGATGCCACCACGGTTCTGGTCGACGTAGGAGATCTTCACGGAGTCGCCGACCTTGAGCACTCCGTCGTCGATCTCTTCCATGCCCACGATCGTCTTGAACAAGGTCGACTTGCCGACACCGTTGGGCCCGATGACCCCGACGATGCCGTTTCGCGGCAGGGTGAAGGAGAGGTCCTCGATGAGGACGCGGTCCCCGTAGCCCTTCTTGATCTTGTCGGCTTCGATGACCAGCGAGCCCAGGCGCGGACCCGGCGGGATCTGGATTTCCTCGAAGTCGAGCTTGCGGGTGCGCTCGGCCTCGGCAGCCATCTCCTCGTAGCGGCCCAAACGGGCCTTGGACTTGGTCTGGCGGCCCTTGGCGTTGGAGCGGACCCATTCGAGTTCATCGCTCAGACGCTTGGACAGCTTCTGGTCCTTCTTGCCCTGGACGGCCAGACGGGCCTGCTTCTTCTCCAGGTACGTCGAGTAGTTGCCTTCGTAGGGGTGGAGCTGGCCACGGTCGACTTCGGCGATCCACTGGGCCACGTGATCCAGGAAGTACCGGTCGTGGGTCACGGCCAGCACGGCGCCCGGGTAGGCCTGCAGGTGCTGCTCGAGCCAGAGCACGGATTCGGCGTCGAGGTGGTTGGTCGGTTCGTCCAGGAGCAACAGGTCCGGCTTCTGCAACAGCAGCTTGCACAAGGCGACCCGACGGCGCTCACCGCCGGAGAGGATCGAAACCTCGGCATCACCCGGAGGGCAACGCAGGGCATCCATGGCCTGCTCGAGCTGGGAATCGATATCCCAGGCGTCGGCGGCGTCGATGGCCTCCTGCAGCTTGCCCATCTCCTCGAGCAGCGCATCGAAGTCGGCGTCCGGTGAGGCCATCTCCTCGGAGATCTCGTTGAAACGGGAGATCTTCCCGTAGATTTCCCCGACCCCTTCCTGGACGTTGCCCAGGACGGTCTTCTCTTCGTTCAGCGGTGGCTCCTGCAGCAGAATGCCCACCGAGTATCCGGGGCTGAGCCGTGCCTCGCCGTTCGACGGCGTGTCGAGGCCGGCCATGATCTTGAGGATCGTCGACTTACCCGCACCGTTCGGGCCGACGACACCGATCTTCGCGCCGGGGTAGAACGACATGCTGACATCGTCGAGGATCACCTTGTCGCCAACGGCCTTGCGGGCCTTGGTCATGGTGTAAATGAATTCTGCCATGCCCTCTAGGCTAGTCGTTGCCGCGGACATTTCCCTATTTGGGCGGGGCCGGAGGACTCCTGCCGGCACTACTGCTGCAGTGGCCCCACCGGAACAGTCCATCACCGGTGGTGCAGGACCGGAGGCCGCGGCCTCAACCGGCCAACGGATCCGCCTCCGGTTCCTCCTGGTCCTGCCACGCATCACCGGACCCGGCAGCGGAGGGACCCGCATGGGCCGTTCCCGGCCCGGACGGCGCCTCGGCTTCGTCCCCCTGGACCGCGGGTGGCCCCGGCTCCGTCCGGTGCCCGTCGCCCCGGGGGGCGAATAGTTGGGGAAGCCTGGCGAATTCGGTGGTCCCGAATTTGAGGTCATGGCCGATGGCCTCGGCCTCGACATCTATTCCCGTCCCCGTGCTGCCGTCCTCACGGGTGTATTGGTCCACCTTGGCGTATCCGGCCACGAAAACCCGTTGCCCCTTGCGCAGGGAGGCGTGGGCATTGAGCCCCAGCTGGTGAAACACCTTGATTGTGTACCAGTTGGTGCTCTTGGTCTCCCATTCGCCGCTTTGCTGGTTCCTGCCCCGGATATCGGCCCCGAGTCGGAACTGGGTGACCTTGAAGTCATTGGCATGCGTGCGCACCACCGGGTCGGTCCCCACATTGCCGACCACGGTGATGAAGTTGTTCACGTCTTTCATGGTGTCCTCCAGTGCTGCGCTCGAACCGGGACGGATCGTCCCGGATCCCCAGACTGGCCGTTCGGCCGCAGAAGCGGCGGCGCCGTCGGCGAGGGTGTGCACTACCGGTCTGATTCGTCCGGAGACCGGGGGGGTGTGAGGGGGCCGTGGCCGGCCCGATGTGGCGCTGCCGGAACGGATCGCTAGAATGATTCCTGTTGCCCTGCGGGGCACGGGCCCCCGTAGCTCAGTGGATAGAGCAACAGCCTTCTAATCTGTCGGTCGCGCGTTCGAATCGCGCCGGGGGCACCACCCACACCCACGAGGCCGTTGCGCTCAGACGCGCCGGGCCCGCGCCGGCGAGGCGCGAACAACAAATAGTCCACCCGCAGCATAAAAGCCATTAGACTATAGGCAGCAGCAGTGATACTCCCCCGCCCGGCAGCAACACGCTGATCCGATCGGGAGGTCCTCGGTCCTCCGGGACCGCATCACCATCTTGACCCCGAAGGAACAGGAAGAAGCATCCAGGTGCCCACCACGCAGCCGACCATGGTTCGAGGAAACCTCCGTGCGTGGCGCAATGCCGTTTTCGTGGTCTTCACCCTTTCAGGCCTGGGCTTCGCCTCGTGGGTCTCCCGCATTCCGGCGGTTCGGGACGGCATGCACCTGAGCACCGCCACCATCGGACTGATGCTCTTCGGCCTGGCCTTCGGTTCCATCGCTGGACTCGCCACCGCCCCGAACTACATGGCCCGGATGGGGACCCGCAACGGGCTGAGATATTCGCTGCTGGCCATGGCCGTGGCCACCGTGTTACTGGGCCTGGCCACCGAGGTATGGGGTTCCTTCCCCGCCTCGGCCGGCATATTGGTGCTCTTCGGTTTCTTCTACAGCATCACCGACGTCGTCATGAACGTCGAAGGGGCGGAGGTTGAAAGGGCCAATGGGCGCACCCTGCTGCCGATGATGCACGCCTTCTTCAGTTTCGGAACCATCATCGGTGCCGGCCTCGGCGCGGTGGCAGCCATGAATTCGCTCCCGGTGGCCATCCACTTCACGTTGGTCGGGGTGGCCATCGCGGCCGCCGGCAGTTGGAGCGTTCGCTATCTTCCCGGGCCCGGGATCAAGGAGCCCGTCGTCCTACCGACCACGCCCCAGGTGGTCACCGGTGTCGGGAGGCACACCCACCTCGGGGCACGGCTGCGCGAAATCCTGAAGATGGCCGCCGAACCCCAGTTGTTCTTCCTGGGGCTCATGGTCGTGGGCATGGCCTTCGTGGAAGGCTCCGCCAACGACTGGTTGCCCATCGCTGCCGTGGATGGTCATGGTTTCGACAATGCCGGTGGGGCCCTGGTCTACGGGACGTTCGTGGCGGCGATGACCGTCGGGCGGGCGGGCGGCGGGCCGTTGATCGACAGATTGGGCCGACGCCACACCCTGACGATCATGGGGGCACTAGGGTTCATCGGCATCCTGATCTTCATCCTGACCGACAGCCAGTGGACGGCCTTTGCCGCCGCGGGCCTCTGGGGCCTGGGCGGTTCGCTGGGCTTCCCGATCGGTGTCTCGGCGGCGGCGGACCACCCCACGCAGTCGGCACGGAGGGTCAGCATCATCTCGATCTTCGGCTACATGGCCTTCCTGGTCGGCCCGCCGGTGCTCGGTGTGGTCGGCGAACACCTGGGGATCCTCAACGCGTTCTATCTCGTGGCGCTGATGCTGCTGCTTTCACTGGTGGTCGCACCCCGCGCCATGCGCGCCCCACCCCGTTAGCGCCACCGGGTCACCCGTCCACTGCGGCGAACCATTGGTCCACGGGCAGGTCCCCGTCGCAGAAGTTCAACGTGGCACCAATGGTGCGCGGTTGGGCCAAGGCTTCGGCAATGGCTGCGGCGACATTGGCCCGCGCGGTGGAGGTGTCCCCGGAGATCGGATGGTCCAGCGGGGCCACCTTCCCGGTTCCCGGTTCCAGCGTCAGCGCCCCCGGCCCCAGGATCGTCCAGTCCAACGCCGATTCACGCAGATGCTCGTCGGCGGCGATCTTGGCCACCTGATAGGGATAGAACGGGTCGTCGAGCGGTTTCAGGTAGCGGGTATCGGCTTTCGCGAAGGAGACCAGGACGAAGCGTTGCACTCCGGCCACCAGGGCGGCGTTCATGATGCGGATGGCCGCGTCCCGGTCGACCGCGTAGGTGCGCTCGGGATCACCGCCGCCGGCCCCTGCGGTGAACACCACGGCGTCGAATCCTGTCAGGGCCGGTTCCAGTTCGGGGCCGTAGGCCCGCTCGATGTCCAGCACCAACTCGGTGGCGCCGGTCGCCCGGACCTCTTCCGCATGGTCCGGATTGCGGATGACCGAGGTGACCTGATCACCTCGACGGGACAGTTCGCGGCCGAGCAATAAGCCGATCTTTCCGTGGCCGCCGATCACGATGACCTTCATGGGTGGCTCCTGGGGTTCGTGGTGGCGGTCAGTGGCCGAAGACCATCGGGTCGACCAGCTCGTCGCCGGTCCCGTCGAGGGCGTCGATGGCGGCCATCTGCTCGGCGTCGAGTTCGAATCCGAACACGTCGAGGTTGTTGGCCATCCGTCCCGGATCCTGGGACTTGGGGATCGGTGATGCCCCGTGCTGCAGGTTCCAGCGCAGCACCACCTGGGCGGGGGTCTTCTGGTGGGCGGTGGCGGCCTCGATGACCGGTGCTGCCTTCAACGCGTCGCCGCGGGCCAGCGGGGCCCAGGCCTGGGTGTGGATGCCGTGGCGCTGGTGGAAGGCAATCTCCTCTTCACGCCTCCACATCGGGGAATGCTGGATCTGGTTCACATCCGGCACCACCCCGGTGGCATCCATGAGTTCGGTCAGTTGCGCGGGGGTGAAGTTCGAGGTCCCGATCGCCCTGACCTTGCCCTTGGACAGGAGCTTCACCAGCCCCTCATAGGCTTCGACGTAGGTCCCCTGCCCCGGATTCGGCCAGTGGATGAGCAGCAGGTCGATGTAGTCCAGTCCCAACTGTTCGATCGAATGCCGCCAAGCCTGGCGGACCCCGTCGAAGGACTGCCATTCGGCATTGAACTTGGTGGTCACGAACAATTCGCTACGGGCGAGCGGACAGCGCGCGATACCTTGTCCGATCCCGGCTTCGTTGCCGTATTTCTCGGCGGTGTCGATCAGTCGATAGCCGGCCTCGACGGCGTTGAGCACCGCGGCTCCGGCCTCGGTGTCGTCCATCGTCCAGGTGCCCAATCCGATCATCGGGATCTCGGCACCGTTGGCGAGCTTCTGAAGGGGAATTGCTGCTGGGTTCTCTGACATTCACTCATGCTAGCCTGCCCCGTCGATTCCTGCCCGGGCCCGGGCCACCGATTTTCCGGCCACTCCGGGAGCCCGGTTCCGCCGATAGGCTGGGCTGATGGATACCAGCCACCGCCCAGCGGCCCGTCACCACTCCAACGGCGACCATCTCGACGTCGAGGCACTGCTGTTCGACCTCGATGGGACCCTCATCGATTCGACCCGGGCCACCGAGAAGTGTTGGCAGGAATGGTCCCATCGGATGGGGCTGGGAGAGCACGGCCCGCACCCGCATGGCGTCCCGGCCCGGGATGTCGTGGCCCAACGGATCGAACCGGGCCGCCGGGCCGAGGCGCTGGCCCTGATCGAAGCCCTGGAGGTGGAGCAGAAGGAGGGCATCGCGATCAAGGACGGTGTCGCCGAACTGCTGGCGGCGTTGCCGGCGACACGCTGGGCGATCGTCACCTCCTGCACCGCTGAGCTGGCCGCCGTGCGGTTGTCGGTGGCGGGGATCGAGGCCCCCGCGATCCTGGTCTCCGCCGACTCGGTCGCCCAGGGCAAACCCGACCCCGAAGGCTACCTGGCCGCAGCAACCGCCCTGGGCGTGGACCCGCAGCGGACCCTGGTCTTCGAGGACGCTCCCGCCGGGATCGAGGCCGGGCGCGCCGCCGGAGCGTGGACCCTGGGCATCACCGGAACCTACGATGCCGATTCCTTGGACGCCTCGAAGATCGTGGGGACCCTGGAGGGCCTGACCGTGGCCGTCGGTGGGGACGGTACGGGGCTGCGCATTGGTTTTCCGACCGTTGACTAGGCGCCGGTGATCAAGGCCACACCATGATGCGGAAATATGCACAGGCATGCAATGGTTGGGAATTGAAGACCAGCACAACGTCAGTGGCCGGCACCTCACCATGCCCCGACCACCGTCTCCCCCGGAAGGACCCCATGACCACCACGACCTCCGACGTCGAGCAGGAACTGGCCATCGACCCGGCCACCGCCGATGTACTCTTCCGTGAAGCACGCACGGCCAACACCTTCACCGATGAGCCGGTCAGCGAGGAGACGGCCCAGGCCATCTACGACCTCATGAAGATGGGGCCCACGATGATGAACAACCAGCCGATGCGCATCACCTGGGTCCGCTCCGAGGCCGCCCGCGAAACCCTGGTCAACCGCATGGCCGAGGGGAACCGGCCCAAGACGCTCTCCGCCCCGCTGGTCGCCGTCCTGAGCTTCGACACCGAATGGCATGAGCACTTCGCCACCTTCCTGCCCCATGCCCCGGACCGCAAGGAGGCCTTCGACGGTGCGGACAATGCCGCCGCACGCTCCCATGTGGGCAACTCCAACGCCCATCTGCAGGCGGGCTACTTCATCATGGCCGTGCGGGCCGTCGGTCTGCATGCCGGCCCCATGGGAGGCTTCGACGCCGCCGGGGTGGACGAGGACTTCCATGCCGGAACCACCCAGCAGACGTTCATGGTCGTGAACATCGGCAAGCCCGGCGAGAACGCCTGGCGTCCGCGCCTGCCACGCTTCGACTACCAGACGGCCACCACCACCATCTAGTAGCCGGCGCCTGCCCCGGGACCGGCGCACGAACCCGACGGGTCGGTGCTAGTCGGACCCGGGGTTTTTTTCTGCCTGGTAGGAGTCCATCTGGGCCAACCGGCGCCGCAGGCTCTCCTGGCGCTGCCGGTCCTTCCCGGCGGTCAACTCGATATGGCGGGCCCCGAAACGCCACAGCAGCACGTCATCGAGCAGCCGGTCGGGGCCCGGTGAGTACCGGTGGTCCAACGCCTTGCGTACTTCGGTGATTGCGGTGGCATCGAGCAACCCGGCCAGTTCGATCGTCGTCCCCAGCCCGTGGGCGGCGAGCAGTTCGGCGGCCCACCCCCAGTCGTCGTCCGCCTTGCGGTCCACATGCGGTAGCAGGGTCTGCCAGATCTCCCGGATCCGCCCCGGGTCCAGCTCCACGGCCCCTTCGCCGTCACGGTCCCAGTAGCCGGTGACCGCCAGATAGCGGTCATGCAGTTCCTCGAAGGTCGATTCAACGGCCTCGAGCATGGCGGCGGTCGCGGTGAATTGGCGGTCCAGATAGGGGCTCCAGGCCCGCGGGTCGACCTTCTTGAACCGGATGTCATGCTCGATCTCACTCCAGGCATGGGCCAGGATGGTGCGGATCTGGGTTTCAAAGATGTAGTTGCCGGTGACCCTGACGTTCTCGGCCAGTTCACTCTGGTAGTCACGGACGACGTCGTTCTGCCGGGTGCGCAGGATCAGGTGCCGGCTGGAATAGCCGTAGGTCCCCGATTCCACCGAGCCGATGTCCTTCTCCCGGTCGGCGCGGCAATCGAATTCGTGGCGCCGGCGTTTGATCAGGTTGGCCGCTTCGCGGACTTCGTGGGGCAGGGACACGATGACCCGCACCCCGACCAGGTCGTGGAGGTCCCGCAGCGGATGGGGGAATTCGAGTTGGCGATCGCCCCCGGGCTCGTCTGGCTCGATCGTCCGTGAGGCCTTATCGCGGAAGGAGTCCACCGTTTTGGTCCGGCCGGTCACGAAGAGCGGCTGCAGGTCAACGCCTTCGAAGATCTCCCGGATCCGTGCTGTGACGTCGGCGGTCACCCGCTCCAGATGGGGGCGGAGGCGCTCGTAGTCGAGGGTCACTGCGTCGACCCCGGGTTTCAACTGGTCATCCAGCCGGTCGAATACTGCTCCCATGAAGGGTTGCTCCCTCGCCTCGTTGTCTACCGCACCACACACTATCAAGCGGCGTGGACGCTGAGAATCCTCCGGTTCCAGGCCCTCCGTGCCATGGATCACCGAAGACCAGGAGGCCGCCTCGGCGTGTCCAAAAGCCAGAAGGAGTAGTGTGGGAAGCACGCAACGGCATTTTCCGACGCGTTTCCCGTTCACCTCGGCGCCCCAGGGGGCAAGTCCTCCAGTGCGCCGGTCATCACCGGCGGACCAGCTATCCGCAACCAGCAGCAACCCCAGGAGAAGCACCCCTTCATGACCGCATCTGCCCCGGAATTATCGACCGACACGCTGTTTAGCCGCCGTTACGAGGAGCAGATCGCCCCCGTCAACCGACTTCTGGACGAGACCGCCTTGCTGCGCCCCGGCTCCTCGGTCAGCTACGTCGACCCCCAGCACGACGTCGACCAGGTCAAGATCATCTCCCTGTTCTCCAACATCGGCATCGCCGATGACAGCGGCTTCATCACCCCGGGCGACTCCGACGCCGCCGAGCGCATGATTGCCCTGCAGTGGCAGCTGGGCCTGCGTCCGGAATACGTCATGCCCTGGAACGTTTCCCCGTGGCATACCCCCGGTGAAGCCAATGGCCGCTTCGAACCGGCCCAGATCACTTCGGGCCTGAAGCCGCTGCTGCGCATGCTCAAGCAGGTTCCACGTGCGTCGGTCCTGGTCGCCCACGGCACCGAGGCACACCGTCTGGCCGATCAGCTGGCCAAGACCCAGAACCCGCTGTTGTGGCGTCGCGGTTTCAAGACCTATAAGGTCAAGTCCCTCGACGGCCGGGCCTTCGCCGGCTCCGCCGAACGCCAGCAGGGCCACCTGGACCAGATGCAGACCGCCTACGCCGATGCGATGGCCCGCACCGGATTGGCTTCCATCCGCTAGTCCGGCTCCCTGCCGGCTGCGGCAGGAATCCTCAGGACGGTGTCCACCTCTTAGGTGGGCACCGTCTTTTATTGTGAGCCATGCCGCGCCGAATCCCCGCGGCGATGGTCCAGCGAGGGCCCTGATACCCCGCTAAACTCGTAGCCATGCCCGAAGCCCCACCCGCCGCCGAACCCGCGGTGACGCCCGTCAGCCGAGCCCATAAGCTACAGCTGGCTGCGGTCATGGTCGGTGCGACCATCCTGTACGTCGCCCATTCGCTGCTGCGCTACCGCAATTTCGAGGCCAAGGGCTACGACCTGGGCATCTTCGACCAGGCGGTCCACCAGTATTCCCTGTTCAAGGCGCCGATCGTGCCGATCAAGGGCGTGGACTTCAATCTGCTCGGGGACCACTTCCACCCGATCATCGCCCTCTTCGCCCCGCTGTATTGGATCTGGCCCGATCCGCGGATGCTCAACTTCGGCATGATCGCCCTGCTGGTGGTCACGGCCATCCCCGTCTATCTGTTCGCCCGCAGGCACCTCGGCCACCGGGGCGGGCTGTTGACCGCCTCGGCACTGCTTTTGTGGTGGCCCTTCCAGTCCATGGTGAACTGGGATTTCCACGAGGTGGCCTTCGCGGTGCCCCTGATGGCGTGGATCGTCTGGGCTTTCGATGCCCGACGGTACTGGCTGGTCGTGGGCCTGTCCTCGGTGCTCCTGCTGGTCCGTGAGGACATGGGCGTGACGCTCATTGCCGTGGGCATCGTCCTGGCCTTCCACCGCCAATGGGGCAAGGCGATCCTGATGGCGGTCGTCGGTGTGGCCGGCTATCTGGTGGTCACCGAAATACTGGTCCCGCACTTCGCTCCCCCCGATGCCATGTCCTATTGGCAATACACCGCATTGGGCCCCACGGCGGGGGCCGCGATCGTCTTCATCCTGTCCCACCCGTTGAAGTCCATCGCCTTGCTGTTCAACCACGAGCTGAAGGTCCTGCTCTGGTTGATGTCCTTCGTCCCGCTGGCACTGCTGCCCTTCCTCTCCCCCTACGTGATCCTGGTGGCCCCGAGCCTGCTCAGCCGGTTGTTCAACGACCGGCTGAACACCTGGGCCCCGGTCTACCAATACGATGCCATGCTCGCCCCGGTGCTGCTCATGGCCTCGGTGCATGTGCTGTCGAAGATCATCGCCCGCACCGGCAGGAGGAAACTAGCCGTCGGGGCCCCCGCCTATCTGCTGATCCTGGCGTTCGTCTGCACGCTGTTCATCCATGCGGTCTTCCCGCTGGGCCGGACGCTGACCGGGCAGAACTGGACGATGCCCGAAACCGCGAAGGCCCAGGCCCGGGCGGTGGCCCTGATTCCCGACGGGGTCTGTGTCGAGGCCGCGGATACCGCCGTTCCGCATCTGGTCCAGCGCACCTATGTGGGCCTGCACGGGGATATCGGCGACGACCTGTCCAGCTGGATGATCATCGACTTCAATACCGACGAACTCGGTGGCTGGGATCCGCTCTCACCGCAGGAGGCCCTGAAGCGGGGCAAGAAGCTGGGTTTCAAGGTCGTCACCGAAGACGATCACGGCATCTGGGTCCTGCATCGCGATATCCCGGTCAACCCGGTCTGCAGCAACTACCTGCCCCACGACTGAGCCGGTTCCGTCCGGAGGGGGCCGGCAAGCTCACGGGTCGGCTCAGAGTCCCAGTTCCGCCGCCAGATCGGTGTCGGCGGTGTAGTGGACGGTCTCCAGACCCAGGGCCGCGGCGGCGTCGATGTTCTCGCGTTTATCGTCGATGAATACGACGTCGGAGGCTTCGGCGCCCATCGTCGCTAGGGCGTGTTCGTAGATCCGCGGATCGGGTTTGGCCAGGCGCAGGGGTCCGGAAAAGATCAGGTGCTCGAAGTAGCCGGTCCACCAGCCTTCTGCCTCAAAGATCTGCGACATCCGCGCCGGCATATTCGAGAGCACCGCCATCGACGCCCCGCGAGATTCCAGTGACCGGAGGACCTCCCGGGTCCGCGGATCGGGGTGGGACCACAGACCGGTATCGAGTCGGTCCAGGTTCTCCGCTTCGGCCGGCTCCACGGGCCGTTCCAGAACGGCGCTCCAGTACGACGGCGAATCCAGGGCGCCGGCGTCGAAGGAGTGGCGATGGGCCCAATAGGTGCTGCCCGGCGCCCGCAGTTCCCGCCCGGCGGTCTGTTCCAGACGGTCCCAGTCCCCGGCGGCCGGCGCCGCGGCGATGACCATCCCGTAATCGAAGAGGTACCACCCGGCGTCGTGCTGTGTTTGTGCCATGTCCCCAGCGTATCGCCCGGTCCCCCGGCAGCCGATCCGGTGTATTCTTCCAAGCGGCCCCCGTCCCCGGGGCCACCATCCAGAGTAGCCGGAGGGAACCATGCCGTCGGAGGACGATGCGCGGATCAGCGTCGGACAGTTGTCCGCCCGCAGCGGGGTCGCGGTCTCGGCCCTGCACTTCTATGAGCGCAAGGGGCTGATCCAGAGCCGGCGCACCACCGGCAACCAGCGCCGGTATCCCCGATCGACGCTACGCCGGGTGGCCGTCATCCGGGCCGCCCAGCGCGCCGGCATCCCCTTGGCCTCGGTGTTGGAGGTCTTCGAGCAGTTGCCGCGGGACGGGGTGCCCGACCAATCCGATTGGCAGCATCTCTCCGAGGCCTGGCGCGGTGAGATCGATGCCCGCATCACCATGTTGGAGCATCTGAGGGACCGGCTGGACGGATGCATCGGCTGCGGTTGCCTCTCGTTGTCGACCTGCGGTTTCGTCAATGCCGATGACCATCTGGGCACCGACACCACCGGGGCGCCCCGGCTGGACCAGTGAACCGGCGGTCCATCACGACCCCCGGTTTGACCTGAACCTAGGTTTAGGTTTTAGGCTCGGGGTGTTCCCGAGGACGTCGTGAACCCGCCGACGAAAGACCATCGATGACCGCCCCCGCCCAGTCCGTGCCCGCAGCGCACACCAATTCGCTCCTCTTCCGGGAGGCTTTCCGCGGCCATCCGGCCGGGCTGGCCGTCATCACCGCCACCGGCCCGACGGGGCCGATCGGCCTGACTGCTTCCTCGGTCTCCTCGGTGTCCGCCGATCCCCCGGCCCTGGTGTTCTCGCTTTCGGGCCGGACGACGGCCCCGCTGCTGGCCGCCGCCGATACGGTCCTGGTCCACCTCATGGATGCCGGACAGGCCGATACCGTCCGGCTCTTCGCCACCCCGGGCAGCCCGCGTTTCACCGAGGACCTGGAGTGGAGGTTCCTTCCCACCGGGGAACCCCTGCTGCACCACAGCGCCTGGGCTTTGCGTTGCTCCATCACCGACCGGGTCGAGGTCGGCTCATCCCGGGTGGTGATCGCCTCCGTCCTGGACATCCAGGGGGAAGCCTCAGGCCACGGGCCGTTGGTCTACCACGACCGCACCTACCACCGGCTCTCCGAAGGCTCCAGCCTGGCCGGCTAGGGCCTCGGACCCGGCCCGCTCAGCGCCGCACGGGCAGCGTGAACCGGTCCGGCGTATCTTCCACCGGACCGCCGAGCGGGTCGTCGTCCCCGTCGGCGCGGACCAGATCCCGTGTGGGGTGCCTGATGTCCCCGATGATCTTCACACACAGGTAGATGACCATCGCCATATGCGCGGCGATGCCGGTGCCATAGGCGATTTCGATCCACGCGGTCCCCTCACCGAAGCTTCCCCCGCTGACAATTTTCGCGCTCATCAGCCAGACGGCCGCCCAGTGGTAGGCCTCCAACACCTGCCAGAGCAGGAATTCGCGCCAGCGCGGGCGGGCCAGGACGTAGAGCGGGATCAGCCACATGACGAACTGCGGGGAATAGACCTTGTTGAGCAGGATGAACGCCGCGATGATCAGGAAGGCCAACTGGGCCACCCGGGGCCGGCGCTGGGCGGTGAAACCCAGGTAGGCGATCCCCAGGCAGGCGAGCGCGAACAGGCCGTTGGACAGCAACGAGAACCCTTCCCCGTCCAGCCCGGTCCAGGTGAACGCCAGCCACATCGAGGAGAAGCTGATCTCCCGTTCGGAGGAGAAGGTATAGAAACGCGACCATTCATCGAAGGCGGTGAGCATGAACGGGACGTTGACCACCAGCCAGGCAAGCACCGCGGTGGATAGTGATTTCCAGAAGGCCGACATCCTTCCGCTGCGCCAACACACGACCAGGATCGCCCCGAAGAGGAAGAACGGGTAGAGCTTCGCCGCGGCGCCCAGCCCCAATAGGATCCCCGCCAGGTAGATCCGTTGTCGCGAGAACGCGAACAGCCCCAGGGTCGCGAACAACACGGCCCACAGGTCCCAGTTCAATTGGCTGGTCAGGATGATGCCCGGGGCCAGGGCGACCATGAGGGCGTCCCGACTGCGCTTGCGGGCACTGTAGGCGACCGCCACGACGATGATCCCCCAGCACAGGAAGGAGCCCAGGGAATTCAGGTCGAAGTAGGCCAGCTGCCGCTCCAGGCTGAAGCCGGTTCCGGGGATCATGAACGCGGTGACCCCGGCGATGACGGCCAGCAGGGCCGGGTACTCCAGCGCCTGTTCCTGGGGCAGCCCGGTGTAGAAGGGGAAGAGCTTATCGGCCAGCCCGCGGGTGCCGAAGAGTTCGGCAAAGTCCGAATAGCACATGTGGATATGCTGATCGGCCCCTGACCAGCCGTTCACCCGGCACCACTGTTTGCTCAGGACGGCCAGCACGGCGCCGATCACGGTGGCAACCAGCAACCAACCGATCACGGGCCTGGTGGCTTCGCGGGAGTTGCGCAGGGTCTTCAGTGGTGAAGTCACGACGCGGTGGCCTCGTTTCTGTTCTCGGTGGGATCGGGGCCGGTGCCCCGGGTGAAGATGAAGGAGGTCCTGGGGTCGGAGAAGACCAGGTACCCCAGATACAGCAGCCCGATCACGGCCGCCAGCACCCGGACCCAGAGCAGGCTGATCCATTGGGCGACGCTGAGCTGGTCGACGACCCCGACCAGGACCAGGACCATGCTGGCCAGGTACCAGAAGCGGGCCCAGCGGCCCTCATAGACGCGGGTGACCGCGAAGAAGGGGATCAGCCACAGCAGGTACCAGGGTTGGATGATCGGTGCCAGCAGCACCGTGGCCAACAGGGCCAGGGCGCTATAGAGCACCGGCGAGCTGGCCGGACGACGGAAGGCGAGCCAGATGGCCAGCGCGAGGGCCAGGACCTTGAACCCCGTGTAGACGCCATTGGCCGTGGCGGACAGGTTCCCCCCGGCTTGTTCGACCAGCCAGCCGATGCCCAACCCCAGCAGCCCCACCGGGGCGTAGGGGAAGGCGGCCGACCCCGCGGAGGCCATCGCCTTGATCCACCCGAACCAGAGGCCGGAGACCCAGCCCAGGAACGTCAGCGTCGCCCCGGAGACCAGGGCGGTATAGGCCCAGGCGCGCAGCCGCAGGGCGAGGCGTGCCGTGGCGGGCAGCATGGCCAGCCCGATGAAAGGCAGTGCGAGCACGACGACCGGTTTGATGGCGATGGCGGCACTGACGGCCAGCACCCCGGCGAACCTGCGGCCCTGGTAGACCCAGAGGAAACCCAGGAGCACCCCACCCATCATCAGGGCGTCGTTGTGGACGCCCCCGATCATCGTCAGCAGGAACAAGGGGTTCGCCAACGAGATCCATACCGCCCAGGTCGGATCCGAGCCCAACCGGTCGGCCAGCCGGGGCACCGCATACAGGCAGAGGAGCACCCCCGCCACGGCCAGCACGCGGAAGAGCAGCACCGCCAGCTCCGGGATGCCGCCGGTGACGAAATAGACGCCCTGGGCCGCCAGCAGGAACAGCGGTCCGTACGGGGACGCGGATTCCGCCCAGAGGCTGTCCGACCCCTGGGCGAACCAGCCCGGGAGTTGGGAGATCCAGTTCTCGTAGGGGCTCAGGCCGGCGTGCATGAGCCGGCCCTGTCCCAGATACGAATAGACGTCCCGGCTGAAGATCGGGAAGGAGAACAGCAGCGGCCCGCTCCAGAGCAGGACGGTGTTGCGCACCGTCACCACGGAGGCCCGGTTGTTCGGCCCCCCGCGCTGCCCGAAGCGCAACCAGGCACGGCACATGATCATCGAACCCAGCGCGAGCAGGATGGTGCAGACGATGACCCCTGCCGTTTCCACGCGCAACGGGTTCAGCAAAGTGGTGCGGGCGAACAGGGAGTCCTGGGACTGGGCCAACCAGCCCACCCCCCAGGAGCCGACCATGATCATCAGCGAGGCCAGGAACCCCTGGGCCATGGCCACCCCGCGTTTGGCCTCGTCGCCGCCGGCCAGCCGGTGCAGCAACGGCAGATGCTCGATGTAGTGGCGCAGCCCCCGGACCGCGTCGGTGAGCACTGCGGTGCGGGCCCGCGTCCGCCCGGGGTTTCCTGCAGCCATTCAGTTGGCTGCCTTGGGCCGCCGCAGCACGGTCCATGCGGCACGAAGGGAATCGCGGAAGTCCAGGAAGATGCGTTTGGTCCGGGGGTCCAGGAACGCCAGGTAGGCCATGGCGGCCCAGGAGATGCCGGTGGATAGATGCTTCACCCAGGGGTCCAGCCCGTCGAGGAACTGCCAGATGAAGATCTGGTCGGCGGCCCCGAAGGCGACGAAGAAGGCCACGGTGAAGTACACCCAGATCAGTTGCCAGTCGTCCCGGATGCCGGTGGCCGCGAAGAAGGGCAGCAGCCAGAGCAGGTACCAGGGCTGGATGATCGGTGACAGGACCACCAGCGCGGCGAAGGCCAGGGCAAGGCGTTGGACCAGATGGGAGTGGCTGCCACGGAACATCAAAAACACCACCACCGCCACCGAGACCAGCCGGGCGATGAGTTTCACCACGGGCAGCACCCAGGCGTATTCCAGGCCCAAGGTGTCCAGGATCCCGCTGAAGAAGTTCGTGAACATCCCCACGGGGGCGAAGAAGACCGTTCCGGTCCCGGTGCCCAGCATGACCTTCAGCCAGCCGAAACCGTAGCCGTTGACCCAGCCGATCAGGGCCATGATGCCCAGGCACAGCCCCAACGTATAGGCCCAATAGAGGAAACGGCGTTTCCAGGAGGAGCCGGGCCCGGCCCAGAGCAAGCCGATGAACGGCAGGATGACCATGGTGATCGGTTTGATGCCGATGGAGGCGGTGACCAGCACGACCCCGAGCACACCGCGGCGGGTGGCTGCATAGTAGGTCCCGGCCACGGCCAACCCGACCATCAGGGCGTCGTTGTGGGCGCTGGCGATGAAGCTGATCAAGAACAGCGGGTTGGACACGGTGATCCACAGGGCCTTGGCCCCGGGCACCTGGTGCAGCCCGGCCAGCTTGGGCACGTAGACCATGCAGAGGAGCACCCCGGCGAAGGCCACGAGACGGTAGAGCAGCACCGAGGCGTCCGGGGAGGACCCGGTGACCATGTTCACGAGGCGTTCGATCGTCAGGAACAGCGGGCCATACGGGGTTTCGGATTCCGCCCAGGTGACATCGGCGCCGAGCTGGAACCAGTTCGACAGCGTGGAGATGCCATCCACGTAGGGGTCCTGCCCGGCGGTGACCAGCCGGCCCTGTCCGATGTAGGCGAAGACGTCCCGACTAAAGATCGGCAAGCAGAGCAGCAGCGGCGCCCCCCAGGCCCAGCAGGCCTGTCTGACGATTCGCAGGGAGCCTTCGGCCCAACCGGCGAGTTCCTGCCCCAACCGCAGCCAGGCCCGGAACATGATCCAGCAGCCGACCGTGAGCACGACCGTGGAGGTGATCACCCCCCACTGCTCGGTGCGTACGGCAATGAGCAGGTGGTCCCGGTTCAGCGGTGAGACGCTCGCCAGCCAGCCGATGCCGTAGGAGCCCAGCAGGACCAGCATCGCCCCAATGAAGCCCTGGACCAGGACCGCCCGGGTCCCGTGGTCCATGCGGCGGGTCCCCGCGCCCGCCTCGACCCTGCTCATCGCCATCGGCTCGTTTCCGTCGTTTGCCCTCTCGGGGCTGCGCCAACCCATCACCGCGGACGCTGAGACGACCGGGCTCCGGGGCCGGCGGCCCGCTCAAATACTCACCCGATGTTAGCATCGCGTCTTCCCCAACAGGCGGCACGACGCCGGATCCCGGGTTCTCCGCCGACGGGACCTAAGGTGGTATCTGCTGCCGGGATCCTCCGGCGGGACACGTAGCTGACGGAAGGGGCTTCAGTGGGTCGGCACGCATCGAGCGGAGGCAGCACCCCCACCCGGCAGAAGGCTTTGCTGGGATGGGGTCTATTCATCGCCCTTTTGGTGGTGGTCGTCTCTCCCCTGCTGGGGCTGCACGCCCTGGCCGCTGCCGCCCTGGGCGTCACCGCGGGCGTCGTCTTCGTGGTCCTGTATTTCCTCAGTGGCCTGACCACCTAGGACGCCCCACCCCTGCCGTTCACCGTGGGGGTCGCCGAATCCGGTAGATTGGGGCTGTGCCTATTTCTGCTGAAAACATTGTGTGGATCGACTGCGAAATGACCGGGCTGAGCCTGGAAGCCGACGCGTTGATCGAAGTTGCCGTTCTGGTTACCGACCCGGAATTGAATATTCTCGGTGAGGGTGTCGATGTCGTCATCAAACCCGAAGCCCAGTCGTTGGAACAGATGAATGACTTTGTGCGCCAGATGCACGTCACCTCGGGGCTGCTCGAGGAACTCGACGCCGGCGTCGACCTGGATACCGCCACCGAGCAGGTCCTCGCCTATATCCGCCAATGGGTCCCCGAGCCGGGCAAGGCCCCGTTGGCTGGAAACACCATCGGCACCGACCGGAACTTCCTGGCCCGTGATATGCCCGGGGTCATCGACCACCTGCACTACCGTGTCATCGACGTCTCCACGATCAAGGAATTGGCCCGGCGCTGGTATGCCCGCGCCTACTTCCAGGCTCCGCCGAAGACCGGTAACCACCGGGCCCTGGGTGACATCCGTGATTCGATCAACGAACTGCGGTACTACCGCAAGGCGGTCATGGTTCCGGCCCCCGGCCCCGATAGCAAGACGGCCAAGGAAGCTGCCCGTTCCGTGGCAGCCGAAAACGCTGCCCCTGAGGGTTCCGGGGCCGACGCCACGTCGGGCCCCCACACCAACTGAACAACCACAGGGAGTGATCCCTGCCACAGTTCGGCGCGGGCGTGTCCCCATGTCGCAAGCCCTGCCGAAAGTGTGTAAACTAGTATTCGTTGCCCGGACCTCCCCGGTAGGAATACCGAAGGTGCGGGCACCGCGTTGAGAGACGCAATGGTGGGTATAGCTCAGTTGGCAGAGCGTCTGGTTGTGGTCCAGAAGGTCGCGGGTTCAAGCCCCGTTACTCACCCCAACAGCCGCCCCGGATCATTCCGGGGCGGTTTTTTGTTCGCTGTCATGATCACCAGCAGGAGGCACAGATGCCCGTCCGTCCCGTCGTCGTCTACGGCGAACCCGTCTTGCACTGCCGTGCCGCCGAAGTCACCGCCTTCGACGATGACCTGCGGGCACTGATCGCCGATATGTCAGAGACGATGCACGCCGCCAACGGTGTCGGTCTGGCTGCCCCTCAGATCGGGGTGGGCCTGCGGCTGTTCACCTACACGATGGAGAACGACGACGGGGTCCCCTCCGAGGGTGTGCTGGTGAATCCGCGGATCGTGCTCGGCAAGGTCTCCGGCGCGCAGCCCGACCCCGACGAGGAGGCCGAAGGTTGCCTGTCGGCCCCCGGCCTGTCCTTCCCGCTGAAACGTGCGGACTATGCCCGGGTGATGGGCTACGACGGCGAGGGGAACCAGCTCGACTTCGAGGCGACCGGCTGGTTCGCCCGGATGTTGCAGCACGAATACGACCACCTCGACGGCTACCTCTACGTCGATAAGCTCAATACCAAATGGGCGAAGCGGTGGAAGAAGGCCAAGAAGTCCTTGGACTGGGGCGTTCCGGGGAACTCGTGGCTGCCGGGGGTCGATCCCGACCCGTTTGGGCACGATCACTAAGCGCGCCTTCAGACTGCCCATGAAAGAGCCGGTGCCCACCCCGACGGATCGGGGTGGGCACCGGCTCTTTGGCACGGGTGTCCGGCTACTTCGCCGAGGCCACCTGGAAGACGTCGCCCTTGGCGCGGCACGGCTTGGCCTGTGAGGCCTGGTCCGCACTCAGGTTGATCTTCTTGCCGGTGAAGGTCACCTGCTGACCCACGCGGATGGAGGTTCCCCCCACCGTCACGGTCGGCTTGCCCTTGCTGTTCAGCGTGGTGTCTTCGGGGAAGACGAGCAGTGTCGGGGGACCCTGCTGATTGACGGCGTGGAAGCAACCGTGATCGGCAATGATCAGCTTGGTGTTCAGCGAATCCTTACCGGAAGCCGACGCGCCGGTGGAGACCACGGCAATCTTGTGCTCCTTGTTCTTCACGGTGTCCAGAGCCGACGTGTCCTTGGCCGGGGCGGCCTTCGTGGACTTCGTGGCCGGCGCCGAGGAGGAGGACTTCTCCGCGGTCTCGGTTTCCGATGCCGACGAGGCAGCACTGCTGCTCACCGGTGCCGAGCTGGAGGCTGCTGCCGAGGTTTCCTGCGTGGCCGGCGCCGACGATGAATCGTCGGAGCTGCCCGTGGAGGAACATCCGGTGGCTGCCAGCAGTACCGCGAATCCGGCGGCGGTGACCCCCAGTGTGCGGCGTGCTCGGCTATCGATCCGACGATCCATGCTCTTGTCCTGCTTCCTGCCCGGTGCGTGGGCTGGTGATCCGGTGCCACTGATGGCGCCGGTGGTGATTACACGGTGGCTTCTGCCTCGACCGTGATGTCTTCGGTTTTTTCTACTGCGGGGAAAGCCACCGGGTGGGTTCCCGCCAGTTCCTCGATGACGCGAACCACCTGGCAGGAGTAGCCGAACTCGTTGTCGTACCAGACGTAGACGACGGCGTTTCGGCCGTTGGCGATGGTCGCCAGCCCGTCGACGATGCCGGCGCGGCGCGAACCGACGAAATCGGTGGAGACGATCTCCGGGGAGTCGATGTAGTCGATCTGCTTATGCAGTTCGGCTCCCAGCGACGTCTGACGCAGGTAGGTGTTCAGCTCTTCCTTGGTGGTGTCCTTCTCCAGGTTCAGGTTCAGGATCGCCATGGAGACATCGGGGGTGGGGACGCGAATCGCGTTTCCGGTCAGCTTGCCCTCGAATTCGGGCAGTGCCTTCGATACTGCCTTCGCGGCACCGGTTTCGGTGATGACCATGTTCAACGCCGCCGACCGTCCACGACGGTCTCCCTTATGGAAGTTATCGGTCAGGTTTTGGTCGTTGGTGAACGAGTGGACGGTTTCCACGTGACCGTGGGTGACACCGTATTCGTCGTTGATCGCCTTGAGCACCGGGGTGATCGCGTTCGTCGTGCAGGACGCCGCGGAGACGATCGTGTCGTCGGCGGCAATGTCGCCGTGGTTGATGCCGTGCACGATGTTCTTCACATCGCCCTTGCCCGGAGCGGTCAGCAGGACCTGGGATACGCCCTTGGCCTTGAGGTGCTGGCCCAGTCCTTCGCGGTCGCGCCAGCGGCCCGTGTTGTCCACAACGATCGCCTTGTCGATGCCGTAGGCGGTGTAGTCCACGGTGGTCGGGTCGTTGGAGTAGATGACCTGGATCAGGGTTCCGTTGGCGAGGATCGTGTTGTTTTCCTCGTCGACGGTGATCGAGCCTTCGAAGGGTCCGTGCACCGAGTCCCGGCGCAACAGCGAGGCGCGCTTGACCAGATCGTTCTCGCCGTTCTTGCGCACCACGATGGCGCGCAGGCGCAGTCCGTAGCCGCCGCGCTCGATGAGGATGCGCGCCAGCAGCCGTCCGATGCGTCCGAAGCCGTAAAGCACGATATCGCGGGATTCGACGTCGGTGCGCCCGGCGCCGCCGGCCCTTTCGGCGAATTCGGCGGCCAGGAAGTCCTGCAGCACGGCGCCGTTGCCCTGTTCGTTGAATTTGCGGGCCAGCCGGGCCAAATCCACCGAGACCGCACCGAGATCCAGTGAGTCAAGGCCCTGGAGCAGGGGAAGTGTTTGGGAGGGGGAGAGTTCCACGCCGTCAATATGGCGGGCCACCCGGTGGGCCTTGAGGATGTCGATCGGGGATTTGTTGATGAGCTTGCGCCCGTAGATGGAGGTCACCACATTGTTCTTGCGGTACAGACGCCCAATCAGGGGAATCATGGCCTCGGCGAGTTCCTCGCGGCCGCTCCATTCGTTCTGGGCGGCGACAGACTGCTGGGTCACTTTTTGTCCTTCCAATTCAGCCGGCAGGGATCCACTAGCCGGTTGGCACCGCGAAAGCACCATTGCAGATACGGTTGGTTGGGGTCCGAGATTCCTCTCCCCCCGGGGCTGAGCCCACCTCCATTCTAGGTTGTTGGCCCCCGATCACCGCATTGATGCCGGTGAACTCACTCACATGACCTGAAGAGTCCCTGAGGTCCATGTCAGGCCATGACAGCGCGATGACAGGGTCTTGACAGTGGCGCACCCCATGCTGGTTTCCAACAGTGCACCGCACGACAGCATGAAAGGAACCAACCATGGAAACCACCCACGACTGGGCCATTGAAGCCCACGGCCTCATCAAGACCTTCGGCACTCATCGAGCCGTCGACGGCGTCGACCTCCACGTCAAAACCGGAACCGTCTATGGGGTCCTCGGACCCAATGGTGCCGGGAAAACCACCACGATCAGCATGCTCGCCACCCTTTTGCGCCCGGACGGCGGACAGGCGAAGATCTTCGGGCACGACGTCGTTGCCGAGGCCCAGATCGTCCGGCAGCTCGTCGGGGTGACCGCCCAATTCGCGTCCGTCGACGAGAAGCTCAGTGCGACGGAGAATCTCGTCATCTTTTCCCGTCTCCTCGGTCTGGGCCGGCGCGCCTCGCGTGTCAAGGCCGAGGAACTGTTGGAGGAGTTCGGTCTGAGCGAAGCAGCCCGCCGGCCGCTGGCAAAGTTCTCCGGCGGAATGCGCCGGCGGCTGGACCTGGCGGCCAGCCTCATTGCCCAACCTCCACTGATCTTCTTGGACGAACCCACCACCGGGTTGGACCCCAGGACGCGCACCCAGATGTGGGAAACGATCCGCCGGCTGGTCGCCGGAGGATCCACGGTCCTGCTCACCACCCAGATGCTCGACGAGGCGGACCAGCTGGCCAGCCGCATTGCCGTCATCGACCATGGCACCGTCGTCGCCGAAGGAACACCCGATGACCTCAAAGCCTCCATCGGCACGGCCTCCTTGCAGCTACGCCTGCAGGATTCCGCCGACGTGGGCGGATCGTTGGAGATCATCCACCGGGTGCTGGGAGTTCAGGGAACGGTCTCCCCCGAAGCCGCCCGGATCACGGCACCGATGACCGGCGTGGATCGGGTGACCGACCTGTTGGTTGAAATGCGGGCTTCAGGGATCACCCTGGCGGAGATGAGCGTCCAGAAGCCCACCCTCGACGAGGTCTTCCTCGGTATTACCGGACATCCCACCGCAAGCGACGACACCGACGCCGATGCCGACGCACTGGCAAGGATCTACTCATGAGTACAGCCACCATCATTCCCGGCGCCGAACGCCAACTCACGAACCACACCTCGGCGGCCCAGACACTACAGAACACGCTGACCATGGCCTACCGTGGCCTGCTGAAAATCAAACGGACCCCCGAACAGCTCATCGACGTCACCGTTCAACCGATTCTGTTTACGCTCATGTTTACCGTCCTCTTCGGCGGAGCGGTCGCCGGGGATACCGCCAGCTATTTGCCCTTGCTCATCCCCGGCATTCTGGTCCAGACGGTCATTACCACGTCGGTGGTCACCGGCACCCAGCTGCGCGAAGACATGGACAAGGGGGTCTTTGACCGTTTCAAGTCCCTGCCGATCGCACGGATCGCCCCCTTATCGGGAGCGTTGCTCGCCGACACGGTGCGTTATGCGATCGCTACGACCTTGACCTTCGCGATGGGGTACCTGTTGGGGTACCACCCGCAGGGAGGGTTGTCTGCCGTGGTGATGGCCGGGCTCTTGGTCATTGCCTGCTCCTGGGCCATCAGCTGGATCTTCGCCTTCTTTGGTGTCGTCGCCCGCAGCGCCTCCAGCGTTCAAGGAATTTCCATGATCGTGCTCTTCCCGTTGACGTTCCTGTCCAATGCCTTCGTCCCGGTGGACACGTTGCCGACCTGGTTACAGGGTTTCGTCCAGGTCAATCCGGTGTCCCACCTGGTGAGCGCCGTCCGAGACCTCGCCAACAACGGGGTCGTCGGAACGGATCTGGTCATGTCATTGATCGGGGCTGCTGTCATCGTGGCCGTTTTCGCCCCGTTGACCGTGCGCGCCTATATGCGCAAGGCCTAATCCCCCGGTCGGTGTTCTTGGAGGGCGCTACGGACCGTGTCCTGACGCAAGAGCGTGAGGGCACGGTCCAGTGCTTCCTGCAGGTCGAGCCCATCCACGCGGAGTCGGGCGGCCTCCAGTGCACCCGCCCCGAACCTACCGGCGATATGTTCAGAAAAAGTGCGTACGTTCAGGCTCGGGAGGGTCTGTTGGACCCCGATCCGGGTCGCCAGGGCCAGCAGGTCCAACCCGTCGAATTGCCGCTCCGGGAGTAGCCCCGGCCCGGTCGGGCGCAGCAGCCAGGCAGCAATCGCCATCAATCCGGAGCCCGAGACGGGCACATCGATGGAGGCGCCCTGGAGCCGGTGCCTGGCCAGGATCCCCGAGCGCAGCCGGCGAACCGTCGGCAGGGACCACGATGCGTCGGTCTCCGCTACCCTCATATGGGCCAGGACGGCCCCCGCTGCCAGAATCTGATACCACGGATCGTGCTCCCCGGGCCCCTGCGTCTGGAGCGCTTGCCGGTAATGCGCCAACCCGAGTTCCGTCTGCCCTGAAGCCAGCTCCACCTCGGCCAGCCCGGAAAGACCCATCCCCTGCCGGCCGCCGGCGCCAAAACCCGGGGTGCTTTCTTCGGTGTTCATTCCGTCAAAGATCCGGGCGGCCACCTCATAATCGCCGCCGGAGAGCCGAGCCATGGCCTCCAGCCAATCGAGTTGGTCCAGATCGGGATGGGCGCGTAGGGCACGTTGGCCAGCTCGGGCCCGTTCAATCCAGTCCAGGGACCGCTCGGGGTACCCCAGCTGAACGTGCAAAGACGCGATGGATTGGGCCGTGGACGCCTGACTCCACAGATGCCCGTCGGAGACTGCCAGATCGTAGGCCTGCAGAAGACCCGGCAGGGCCCGGTTGGTGTGGCCGTCATTTTCTGCCAGATGGGAGGTCAAGAGCAAGGCAAGCGCCTTCACGGCAGGATCAGGGGAGCTGACGAGGCGGGCCAGCTGGGCACGTCCGGCGTCCATGCCCTGCAGAGCCGCCACCAGCAGCCGGCTTGCCGCGGCAATCCGCGGCATCGAGGGTGTCGCCATCGCCAGGGTGTGCCGCAAACGTCCCATAGCCAACAGTGCGGCCCGCCGCTCGCCGAACGGGAAACCGGTCGCGGCCAGCAGATCGGACAACACGACGACGTCGAGGGTCTCGGGCGTCGCGCGGTAACCCACCGTGGCGTGTTCTACCGCTGCCCCGAAGGTGAACAGATCGGAGTTCGCCCCGGACATGGTCCAGAAGTAACCCATCACCCCGTAGAGGGTCAGGATCACCGAGGCGTCCCTGCGGTCCAACGCCTCACGGAGGATCGCCACCAGGTTTTCTTGTTCGACGGCAAAACCGGCGAAGGCCCTCCGTTGATCCCCGGAATCCAGTGCCGGCAACATGTCACGGCAATATGACACACCCCAGGAGGCCAGCGCCTGTTGCACCAGACCCCTTTCCCCGGCGCTATCAAGTGCGTGGGCGGCAAATTCGCGGACGGTTTCCAGCAAGCGGTAGCGCAGTTCCCCGGTACGTGACTCCTCGGAGACGGTCACCAAGGACTGCTCCACCAGGGCACCGAGCCCGTCCTCGATGTCATGCCCTCCGCCGGCCACGGCTCGTGCTCCGCCGGCACTGAACCCGTCGGCAAAGACCGAGAGCCGGCCGAGTAACTGCTGTTCGGGCGCCTCGAGGAGATTCCAGCTCCAATCGATCACCGCGGACAGTGTTTGGTGTCGTCGCGGAGCCGCCCGGTCACCGACGGTCAGCAGGACGAATCGGTCATCGAGGCGCTGCAGGATTTCCTGCACGGTCATCGACCTGACCCGCGCCGCAGCCAGTTCAATCGCCAGCGGCAGACCGTCAAGATGCTGGCAGAGCATCGAGACCTCAGCTGCCGGCAGGGACACCGCGGGCCGAGCAGCCCGAGCCCGTGCGGTGAAGAGCTCAACCGCCGCCCCGCCGGTTTCAGCCGGAAGTGGGCCAAGTGCGTAGATCTGTTCCGCAGCAATACGTAGTGGTGAGCGACTGGTCGCGAGCACTCTGACCCCGGGGCAGCTGGCGAGAATATCAGCAATCCAGCGGGCAGCCTGCTCGATCAGATGCTCACAGTTGTCCATGACCAGCAAGGTGTCACGTTCAGCCAGGAGACCAAGGATGCGTGCCCGCACATCGAGTCGTGCCGGCGCCTCCAACGAACCGATCCGTGGTGCCGCCTCCCGGATCCCCAGTGTTGAGGCCAGGGCGAGGCCAAGATCTTCCCCGGAAGCAACACCCGCCAATTCGACAAAGACAACGAAGGGCCCTGACCGTCCCGCAGCTGCTGCAGCTTCTTGGGCTAGCCGGGTTTTGCCGAGTCCGCCGGGCCCGAGGATGGTGATCAAGCGCCCGGTGCCCAGCAGGGAACTCAAGGCCTCAAGGTCCGCGGCACGGCCCACGAGTTCATTGGGAGCCGCACGGAGGCCGATATGGGGGCGATTCCCGCTGTGTTCGGTTTCGGCAGTCAAGAGCCGGGCATTGAGCTCCACCAACCGTGGCACCGGGTCGGTTCCCAAGGAATCGCGCAGCTCTCTGCGGTGCCGGGCAAAAAGTCTGAGTGCTTCGTGGGAGGCGCCGGCCGCGGCGTGGGCGCGCATCCGCAGTTCCAAGATTGTTTCGTCTGCCCCGGAATCATCGACGGCGTCGAGATCGCTGAGCGCCCCGGGCCCATCACCGGCAAGGATCCTGGCCTCGGCGCGCAAAGTGTGCGATTTGACCCGCAGTCCTTCCCAGCGGCTCGCCAGCAGCTCCCCCATTTCGCTCACACCCAGATCGGCGCCAGGTGCGGCACGCCGCAGGCCGAGGGCCTGTGTGATGGCCGATGCGGCGTTCTCTGCCTCACCGTGTTCCAGGTGGTGCCTGGCCTCTTCGGCCAAAAATTCTGCCCGCCCCAGATCGATTTCTCGGGGCTCGACCCGCAGCAGGTAGCCCGTGGCCGTGGATTCAATCAGCCCGGGGGCCAGCACCTGTCGTAGCCGGGAGACCAGTGTCTGGATCGAGGCCCGCGGGTCACGAGGTGGCGTTCCGGCCCAAATATCTTCGGCCAGTCCCCCGACCGATACCGATACTCCGGGTGTCAGGGCCAGCGCGACAAGAAGGCCCTTGCCGCGCACCCCTGGTGGTTCAACCAGGCCGTCGGAATCTCGCCCGGAAGCCAGCCCCGTGCCGAGGATCGCGACGCGTAGATGGGCTTCAGGTTCCGGGGGCACATCCCGAGCCTAGCAAGGACGGGCCCGGCTGAATCCAGTCCTCCGGCGCGCCGACCACAAACCATGGCTTCGAAGACATCTTCGATTAGACTGGGTGTGGCGGCGCCCCGTCTCTTGCGTCGCCGGCACGGTTCCCCCAGACCGTGCCCATCAACCGACCCTGCCCCTTCACCTCGGGCAGGGTCGGTTGCCGGTTCAGGGGCGTCCACCCATGGTCTCGTACAGACCCCACCCGTCATCTAGGTGTACTGATCAGGGACGTTAGTTAAACGATTGATGGGTGGCTGGTTCCCGATAGCGGTATGGGGCCTGTGGTGATTGTATTCATGAATCCAGGCCGGCAACGCGTCTCGACGGGTGGCCTCGTCGCCGTAGAACTTGGCGTAGGCCCACCCGTCATTCAGTGTCCGGTGGAACCGTTCGATCTTGCCATTGGTCTGGGGCCGGTAGGGCCTGGTCCTCTTGGGCTTGATCCCCAGCTCCCCGCAGGCATCGCGCCAGGCATGTGAGCGATAGGCGGAACCGTTATCGGATAGCACCCGCTCCACGGTGACGTCCCTGTCCGCGAACCAGGCCACGGCCCTCTCCAGCACGGCGATGGCCGTGACGGCCTTTTCATCATCGTGGATCTCGGCGTAGGCGATGCGGGAGTGGTCATCGATCACGGTATGTACGAACGCGGTACCCATTTTCGGGTTGTAGGTCGTATTGCGGGGCTTGTCCGGGGTCGCCGCACGGTTTTTGTCCCCTGCCTGTCGGCCTACGTATCGGTGGCCTCCACCGTCGGGGATGTTCCCGAACTTGGTGACGTCCACGTGGATCATGGATCCGGGATAAGGATGTTCGTAGCGGCGGATCGGCTCGCCGGTGACCCGATCGATATAACGCAACCGGTTGATGTGGCAGCGGACCAGCACCGCGTGCACGGTCGAGGCTGCCAGGCCCAGCCGGTAGGCGATCTGGACCGGGCCCAACCGTTTTCGCCAGCGCAGGGCAACGATCTTCTTCACCATGGCCTGCCTGGTGCGTGCCGGGCACGTCCTGGGCCGGCTGGTTTTATCGGCCATTGCTGCCGGGCCGTGGACCCGATAGCGCTCTGCCCAGCGTTTGGCCGTAGGCCAGGAGACCATGAACATCTTCGCCGCGGTGGACACGCTCCAGCGATCTTCGACGATGAGCCTGGCAAGTCTCAGACGTGCTTTCGGAGTCAAGGCTGCATTAGCGTGGGACATGAAGGCCTCCTGTTTGTGAAGCGGTTTCTTAGACAGCTCCACTCCACATCAGGGGGCCTTCTTCATCCCATTAATTCAGATCGTGTCGTGGCACGAGTTCAACGAACCTCCCTGGGCAGTACATCTAGGCCACAAAGGGGCACTGCGCATCTACACTGACGGAAGGTCCGGCATGTCGCCGTCAACCGACAACTGACTGGGGGGTTATGAGAATCGGGGACTTATCCCGCGAGCACCGTCATCTGGGAGTGGTCTTTCTCGACGAGACGATGGCCATCAACGGGACGTTGGAGTATTTCAGGGCTATTTGGGTCGGCAGCGAATATCGGCAGGTGCTAACCATTAGTGGCTGGGTTTCACCGCCACTGTCATTGGACGCAGAGATCGAAGTCCAAGAACCCCACACCGGCCCACTGGCTGCCAGCGCAGAGATCACGTCGTGAAGCGCGCAGCAGAGCACTCCGGCATGTACTAGAACATACTTTCGACTATGGTTAAACCTCGCCAACCACCGGGGAGGACACCATCAATAAGGTCGACGTCGCTCAAGCGTTGCGGATCCTCAACTCGGATTTGGCCAGCGGGGGTCGCCAACACCATCTCAAGCGGGCCCTGATGCCGGGCGACTACCCGCCACAGATCCATCCCGATGACTGGGAACCAGATGACGAGTCCGATCGCAGTCCCGTCCAACCCGAATGAGCTCGGCCGCAGAACGTGGCGGGACGTGGTGGATCATAGGGGACGGGATGGCCTGTACGCCGGGTTCTGTACCGGCAGCGGTTACCCGATTGCCGGTGACGATCATCCATCTAGGAGCACCGTTGCCGATGCCCTCACGCGGCCTACCCGACTACTGGGGCGAACAGCCCTCATACGCAGCCTGTCTGGCCTTGCTCCGGGTGGGGTTTACCGAGCCGCCCCAGTCACCTGGGGCGCTGGTGGTCTCTTACACCACCTTTTCACCCTGACCCGCACGAGGCGGGCGGTCTGTTTTCTGTGGCACTATCCTGCGGGTTACCCCGAGTGGGCGTTACCCACCACCCTGTTCTGTGGAGCCCGGACGTTCCTCGGGCCGCTTGCGCGACACGCGATCGTCCAGCCATCCCGTCCGCCGAATAGTCTACCGTGCTCCGGGTCTGGTCTGGGCGGCGACACCTATGTGTCGATCGTCGGCCCCCTCCAAGACGTGCGGCTCCTCGGCTCGCAGTGGTTCTTTGTCTGGCCCGGGGTGGACAGGCTGTGCTCGGCCGGTGCCTGCCACCGGGCTGGATGGCGACACCTTCTCGACGAGGGGCAGCAGGAGGGTGCCGATGCGGCCAACCGACTGGTGGCCCGGCTGCATCGAGGCAAGCAACGCAATTCCTGCCATGAGGATCACGTAGATCACCACGGCTTCGTACCTGTTGTCCTCCGCCATGATCTTTGCGTAGCGCGCCACGGCAAGTATCGCGAAGCCATGGAGCAGGAAAATGGAGAGGCTCCGCTGGCCAAACCTGACCAGCAGGCCGGGGTCGCGGGGAACCAGGACCAGCAGACCGGCGGTGAGCACCACGGCACAGATCTGTAGCACGAGTCGATAGATGACACCCGTGGGATCGGAAACATCCAGGACGTCGTAGCCCCTGCTCCCGTAGAACCACTTGTGGTTCGGCGCCCAATACAGCAAGAAGCCGAACGTGAGCAGTGCCGAGACGGCCACCACTACCCGGCCCCTCACCAGCAATCGGGAAAGGTAGGCCAGAATAGGCTTGCCGTAGATGAAACCAAGAACGAAGAACGGGAGGAAGACCAGGGTGCGGGAGGCACTGTAGGGGTAATCAAGCACGTCGATCGTCCCGGATGCCAGCGAAATGAGGACTGAAAGCATAAGGCTCGTGCGGGGAATTTTCGCGATCAGCGGGGTCAGCGCCGTCCACACGGTCATGGAGAGCAAGAACCAGAGGATCCAGTAGGGCCTCTCCCAGGAGAACGTTGCGTCGGAACCCATCACCCACCGAGCCAGGAAATATGCGACCTGAAAAACAATCAACAGGGTCAAAAACTGGGTGCAGCGCTGGAGGATTCCGCGGGGTTTGGAAGTGATCCCGGCGAGGAAGACGAAGGCCGGCATATGGAAGGCATAGATGCCGGTAATCAGCGCCTTGGTAATGAAACCATCCTGCGGATCGGAGCGGGCCAGCAAGTGCCCCAGGATCACCAAGAGGATCAAAATGCCCTTGGAAGCATCCAAGACCGGGTCTCTACGGGTTGGAGGGGTAACCATCATGTACTGCGTTTTCCTGACGACATCCGGTTGGGCATGACACCCCCCACTCATCCGTGGAACCCGGACATTCCATGGACCGATTGCGCGACGAAAGACCGTACGACCGTCACGCCCCGGCAGTCTACCGTGCTCCGAGCCGCCGGGGGCGCAGCTAGGATCGACGGGTGCTTATTCTGCTCCCCCCTTCCGAAGGAAAGAAGCCTGCCGCCGCGGGCCCCGCCTACGACGCCGATTCGCTGAGTTTTCCCGGACTCGCGGCTGATCGTGCCGCAGTGCTTCAGGCCCTTGCCGCGGTCTCGGCCGAAGACGATGCCCTGAACGTCTTGGGTGTGGGAGCCTCACTGGCCGGGGAAGTGACCCGCAATATTGCCCTCCACCAGGAACCGGCTGCTCCGGCTCACGAGATCTACACCGGTGTCCTCTTCGAGGCGTTGGGCTACCGCACGCTGACCCCGGCCCAGCAACGCAGGGCGGATGCCTCCGTCGTGGTGGTCTCCGCCTTATGGGGCGCCGTGGGCTTCGCCGACCGGATTCCCGCCTATCGGCTGTCGATGTCGGTGAAGCTCCCGGGAATCGGAAAACTGGCGAGCTGGTGGAAGACCCGGCTGAACCCGGTGTTGGGTGATCGTGCTGTCCAAGAGTTGGTGATCGACTGCCGTTCGAGCACCTATGCCGCTGCCTTCGCTCCCCCGCCGCAGAACACGGTGGCCGTTTCGGTGTTCCAGCTACGCGGGGGCCAGCGCAAGGTCGTCTCACATTTCGCCAAGCACACCCGTGGCGAGGTGGCCCGCCATGTCCTGGCCCAACGAAGCACACCCGGCACTCCGGAGGCCCTGCTGAAGGCCATCCAGGAGAGGTGGGATGCCGAGTTGGTTCCCGCCACCGCCAAAAAGGCCCACCAGCTGAACATCATCCTGCCCGAGGAGCATAGCTTCGCCGCCAAATAATCCCGCAGCCGCAGGATCAACGCCTGGAGACTTCGCCGTCTGCCACCAGTTCGATTTCGAAACCGTCCGCGTTCTGCAGATAGGCGGCGTAGTGGTCGGGTCCGCCCGCGTGTGGGTGCAGCTCGGCGAACATCAGGGTGAATCCCCGCTCCACCGAGGCACGGGCTAGCGCTTCAACATTTTCGGGGGTTCCAGCACAGAACGCCAGATGATTCAGCCCGGGACGCCGGCGTTCATGCACGGTTCCCAACACCTCCGAGCTTGATTCGAGGACCAAATACTCCCCCGTACCCTGCCAACTCGCGCCGCCAGACCATTCCTCGGCACGCACGTAGCCGAGGGATTCGAAGATCCAGCCGAGCGTCGTGGTGGCCTGCTCCAGATCAGCGACCCATATCTCCACATGGTGCAGCCGCCCCCGCGGAACCGGCCTGCGGGTGTGTTGTTCTATTTCCACTCGGGTGAGCGGACCAGGATCACGCCCGAGTCGGGGCAGGAGACGACGTCGTCCTCGGCCGCAGCACGAATCTCAGCCAAGTCACCGGCGGCTAGTTGCATGCCGGATCCTTCCGAGGTGCCGTGGAAGAGGCGAGCGGCACCGATACCGCGCTGTGCCAAACGCTTTTCATACATTCCCACCAGGGTCGAGTCGATGCGTCCGGCCAGTTCGGTGCGCTCGGTCACCAGCATGGCACGCTCGGCGGCCAACTCCGAGGCCTTTTCATCTCGGGCGCGTTCGAGCTGGGCTAGTTGGGCCGCGGTTCCGTCGGCCGAGGCGGTGACCCCTTCGAGCCTGCCGGCCACTTCCTCGGCAGTTTCCATCAGTTCCAGCTCGGTGGTCTCGAGTTCTCCGCGCTTCAGCGTCAAGGAGTCGATCTCATGTTGGAGGGCCATCATGTCCCGTGCGGTGCCACGGCCGGCCTCGATTTGGGCGCGATCCTTCTCGATCCGGGTCTGCACCTTCTCGGTCTGATGCTCAATATCGGTCAAGGCATGTTGGGCGGCAGCAGATTCCTCGGCCACTTCTCGGCGGGCGGCCTCGGCTTCGGCCACCGTTTCGCCGGCGGCGATAATCTCCGGGTCGGAGGCCAGAACCTTCACGGCCCGGTCGATCTTCACGATCTTCGAGTCCAGTGCCTGCAGGTCCAACAGCAGCAGCTGGTCGGCGGGTGATGCCTTGGCCATCGGTGATTCTCCTCGTGCTCGGTGGCTCCCCAGCCTACTGCCCACCGGCGCCGATCAGTCCCCGGGGGTGAGGATGAAATCCCAGGGGTCGGTATTGATCGAGCTGACACCGATCTCCAGGATGAAGTTCTGGTCGATCAGCACGTTGTAGAGGCCTTCGGCGGCTGCCGGAAGCCACAGCCATTCGCCGGCGAAGTGGGAGATGTCCACGAGGTAGGGGCGGTCTTCCACGGCGGCCTCGCGTGCTTCGGAGGCCGGGTGGTGGCGCAGATCGGCGGTGACGAACACGTCGGCCCGGGCGGCTCGCACCGCGTCGAAGAGGCTGTCCCCGGCGCCGCCGCAGACGGCCACCGTGCTCACGATCCCGTCACGGTCCCCGGCCACGCGCACACCTCCTGCGACAGCTGGCAGTGCGCCGAACACTCGGGAGGCGAAATCGGAGAGGGCCAGTGCGTCCGGAAGGGTGCCGACCCGGCCGAGCCCTTCTTCGGGAAGGCCCTCGGAGGCCGCCACCAAGGGGGTGACGTTGGTCAGTCCGAGAATATCGGCGAGGACGTCGGAGACCCCTCCCACCGCTGAGTCGCCGTTGGTGTGAACGGTGACCAAGGCACACTGGTTTTCAATGAGCTCGTGGACGACTTCGCCCTTGAACTGGTCGGCAGCCACCGATTTCACTCCACGCAGCAGCAAGGGGTGGTGGGTGATCAGCAGGTCTGCTCCACCAGCGATGGCGTCGCGGACCACCTCGAGGGTCGGGTCCACCGCGAAGATGATGCGCCGTATCGGACGTTCGACCCGGCCGGCGACAAGGCCGACGGCATCCCAGTCTTCGGCCAACGAGGCCGGCCAGAGCTCTTCGATCGCCACCAGGACCTCGCCCAAGGTAGGCACGGTCGCTCCGGGCCGGGGTTCGGGGGCCACCACGGCGCGCATATCCTGCGCCCCGCCCTCGACGGCCTCCACGGCTTCTTCAACCTCGGGGGCGTTGTCCGTCACGTCCGTCTCGCCTTCCGGGGAGTCCTGCGGCGTCCTGTCCTGATCATTGCGCATGCTCCTACCGTAGTCCGAGACGAGTCAAATGGGCGTCAAATGGGCTCGGTTACCCTGACCGCGAAGACCTTCGGGAATGAATGAGCCTCTGCGCGCATTGACCATGAATGTGAAGAGCAAGTCAGCAATCCCCACGTCAGAGACGCAGTTCGGCCCGTCCGATTCCGCCGGATTACCGGACCATGGCGTCCACACCTTCATCCTCGCTGCCGGATGCTTCTGGTGCATGGACACGATCTACCGCAAGACCATCGGCGTTTCGTCGGTGGTCTCCGGATACATCGGTGGGCACACCCCGAACCCGAACTACCGTGACGTCTGTAGCGGAACCACCGGACATGCCGAGGCGGTCGCCGTAACATTCGATGCCGCCGTCGTCCCCGCCGACGTCATCTTGGACATGTTCTTTACCGGGCACAACCCCACGACCTTGAACCGTCAGGGCTACGACGTGGGCACCCAATACCGTTCGGCCATGTTCTACACCGATGCCCGGCAACGGGAGTTCTTTGAGGCGTCGCTGCGGCGAAACCAAGAGAATTGGGATGATCCGATCGTCACCGAAATCGTCCCCGCCCCGTACTTCCACGAAGCCGAACCGATCCACCAGGATTTCTACGCCATGAACCCCTACGAGGGCTACTGCCAGGTCATCATCAACCCCAAGTTGGCCAAAGCGAGGAAATATTACTCCCAGTGGCTGACCGAATAAACCGTGATTCGGCACCTCGATAGGCTAGAACACCAACGAACCCCTCATTTCCTACCGAAAGCAGGACGCTGATGGCACAGATTTATAATGACGTGACCGAACTGGTCGGACGCACTCCCCTGGTCCGCCTGAACCGGATGGCCGAAGGCCTGCCCGCCCAGGTCGCCGTCAAACTGGAGTTCTATAACCCGGCCAACAGCGTCAAGGATCGCATCGGGGTGGCCATCGTCGACGCCGCCGAGCAAGCCGGCGCGTTGAAGCCCGGTGGCACCATCGTCGAGGGCACCTCAGGTAACACCGGCATCGCCTTGGCCATGGTCGGCGCTGCCCGCGGTTACCGGGTCATCCTCACAATGCCCGAAACGATGTCCACCGAGCGCCGGGTCATGCTGCGTGCCTACGGAGCTGAAATCATTCTGACGCCCGGCTCAGAGGGCATGCGCGGATCGGTGGAAAAAGCCAAGGAGATCGTCGCCCATACCGAAAACGCCATCTGGGCCCAGCAGTTCGCCAACCAGGCCAATCCGGCGATCCACCGCAAGACCACCGGCCAGGAAATCTGGGACGATACCGATGGCCAGGTCGACGTCTTCGTTGCCGGTGTGGGAACCGGGGGCACCGTCACCGGTGCCGGCAATCTCCTGAAGGAACTCAAGCCTTCTGTACAGGTCGTCGCCGTGGAGCCGAAGGATTCGGCCATCCTCACCGGCGGTGCACCCGGCCCGCATAAAATCCAGGGCCTGGGCGCGAACTTCGTGCCCGAGGTGCTGGACACTGACGTCTACGACGAGGTGTTTGACGCGACCATGGAGGATTCGGTCCGCGTGGCCCGCGAACTGGGCACCAAGGAAGGCATCCTGGGCGGTATCAGCTCGGGAGCGATCGTTTGGGCCGCCCTGGAACTGGCCAAACGCCCGGAGAATGCTGGGAAGCTCATCGTCGCCATCGTCTGCGACTTTGGCGAACGGTACATCTCCACGCCACTGTACGACGACATCCGCGGATAGCGGCAGCACCTGCAGGGCAACCACCAGCAAAGGTTTCGTGTGACTTTCCTATCCCGCCTCCAAGAAGACCTCGAAGGGGCGCGCGCCCATGACCCAGCGGCACGTGGGAATGCAGAGAACGCGTTGGCCTATTCGGGCCTGCATGCCATCTGGGTGCACCGCCTGACCCACCGGCTCTGGCAGAACCCTGCGCTGCGACTACCGGCGCGGCTCATCTCCCAGGTGGCCCGGTTCGCCACGGGTATCGAGATCCATCCGGGGGCCACCCTGGGCCATCGGTTCTTTATCGACCACGGCATGGGGGTCGTCATCGGTGAAACCGCCGAGATCGGCGACGACGTGATGATCTACCACGGAGTAACCCTCGGTGGCCGTTCATTGGCGAAGGTCAAGCGCCACCCGACCATTGGGGACCGGGTGGTGATCGGTGCCGGGGCGAAAGTCCTGGGACCGATCACCATCGGCGCCGATTCCGCGATTGGCGCCAATGCCGTGGTGGTCAAGGATGCTCCGGCCGATTCGATCATCACCGGTATCCCGGCGACCAACCGGCCACGGCAACCCCAGGAGCATCAGCCGGCCGTGGATCCAGCCGAATACATCGACCCGGCCATGTGGATCTGAGGCCTTTTCCGGGCGCATGAAGACGGTCCGGTGCCGACAGCTCATCGCTGTCGGCACCGGACCGCTCGTGTGCGCGCCCTGTTAGGCGGGACGCTGCTCCGGGCTGACCGTCTTGGCCAGATCACGCTCGACGGAATCGCCGAGCACCTCATCGATCCGGCTCATGAGTTCGGCGGGGATGCGCACGCCGGAGGCCTTCACGTTTTCTGCGACTTGTTCGGGACGTGAAGCACCAACCAAGGCGGTGGCCACGTTCTCGTTTTGTAGCACCCAAGCGATGGCCAGTTGGGACATCTTCAAACCCAGTTCATCGGCAATCGGCCGCAGCTGTTGGACCCGGGTGAGGACCTCCTCGCTCATGAAGCCTGAGATGGTGTTCTTCCCGCCCTTCTCATCCGTGGCACGACTGCCTTCCGGCGCCGGTTGTCCGGGACGGTATTTACCGGAGAGGACGCCCTGTGCCATGGGCGACCAGACGACCTGGGACAGACCCAATTCCTTGGAAGCCGGGACAACTTCGTCCTCGATGACCCGCCACAACGCAGAGTACTGCGGTTGGTTGGACACCAGCGAGAACCCGGCCTCCTTCGCGAGGCGCTGCCCCTCACGCAATTGGTCAGCGGACCATTCGGAGACCCCGATGTACAGGGCCTTCCCGGCCCGGACGACGTCGGCGAAGGCCTGGATGGTCTCCTCCAGCGGCGTCTGGTGATCGTAACGGTGCGCCTGGTACAGGTCGACGTAGTCCATGCCCAACCGGCTCAGCGAACCGTTGATGCCCTCCATGATGTGCTTGCGGGACAGTCCGACGTCGTTGGGCCCCTTGGGTCCGACCGGCCAGTAGACCTTGGTGAAGATCTCCAGCGATTCACGCCGCTGGTCCTTCAACGCGTCACCCAGTACCTTCTCGGCGGCGCCGTTGGCGTAGGCATCCGCAGTGTCGAAGGTGGTGATCCCTGCGTCGAGGGCCGCCTGGACGCATTGGGAGGCGACATCGTTCTCGACCTGGGACCCGTGGGTGAGCCAGTTGCCGTACGTGATTTCGGTGATTTTGAGCCCCGAGGCTCCGAGGAATCTGTAATCCATGTCCTCAGACTATGCCCGGGGGCCACCAGCAGAACAGGGCACGACGGTGAAACCGGGAACGGTTCCCTCGTCGCGCCCTGAGACGGAACAGATTGGCCTGTACTCCGTCGGGTGTTGGTGTTAGTGCGTCGAGACGGCTTCGATCTCGGTCTTGTCACCGCTCCACTGGGTGTGGAAGGTCCCTTCGGCGTCCATCCGGTTGTAGGTGTGGGCGCCGAAGAGGTCACGCAGCCCCTGGGTCAGCGCTGCCGGAAGGCGCTTGCGGCGCAGGCCGTCGTAGTAGGCCAGCGAGGAGGAGAACACCGGTACCGGGATGCCCAGGGAGACCGCCGTCGAGACCACGCGTCGCCAGGCCGGGACGGCGCCGGCAATGGCCTCCGAGAAGGCCGGCGCGAAGAGCAGGTTGGCCGGCTGATCGTCCGAGGCGTAGGCCTTCATGATGTCTGCCAGCAGTTCGGCACGGATGATGCAGCCACCGCGCCAGAGCGAGGCGATTTCGTCGAGCTTCAGATCCCAGTCGTATTCGGTGGCCGCCGCGGTGAGCATATCCAGGCCCTGGGCGTAGGAGACGAGCTTGGAGGCGAAGAGGGCCTGACGGACGTCTTCAACGAAGTCGTCCCCGAGGGTGACGTCCTGCTCGTGTCCGGCCAACACCTCTTGGGCGATGGCCCGCTGGTCGCGCTGGGAGGACAGGCCCCGGGCGAACACCGATTCGGCGATGGCCGAGGTGGGCGATCCCAGATCCAGGGCTGACTGCACGGTCCAGCGCCCGGTGCCCTTCTGCCCCGCGGAGTCGACGATGACATCCACGAGCGGCTTGCCGGTCTTGGCGTCCTGGTGGGCCAGCACCTCTGCGGTGATTTCGATGAGGAAGGACGCCAGGTTACCTTCGTTCCATTCCTTGAAGATCTTGGCCTGATCCGCTGGTTCGATGCCGGCGCCGGAGCGCAGCAGGTCGAAGGCCTCACCGATGACCTGCATATCCGCGTATTCGATGCCGTTGTGGACCATCTTCACGAAGTGGCCGGCGCCGTCGGTGCCGATCCAGGCGCAGCACGGATCGCCGTCGACATGGGCCGAGATCTTTTCGAGCATCGGGCCCAGCGCCTGATAGGACTCCTCGGAGCCACCGGGCATGATGGACGGGCCCAACAGGGCGCCTTCCTCGCCGCCGGAGACGCCGATCCCCACGAAATGCAGATCCTTCTTCGCCAGGGCTGCTTCACGACGGCGGGTGTCCTGGAAGTTCGAGTTGCCGCCGTCGATGACGATGTCACCGGCTTCGAGCAGCGGAACCAACGAGTCGATGACGGAGTCCACGGGTGCGCCGGCCTTGACCATGAGCAGCACGCGGCGCGGGGTCTCCAGCGACTCGACAAGCTCCTCCATGGTGTCGGTGCGGATGAACTCGCCCTCATCACCGTGTTCCTTCAGCAAGGCGTCGGTCTTCTCGATCGAGCGGTTATGCAGGGCCACCGTGTAGCCGTTGCGGGCGAAATTACGAGCGAGGTTCGCGCCCATGACCGCTAGGCCGGTGACGCCGATTTGTGCCTTCATCAGGACTCCATCCATTGGAAACAAGACGAGCTGGTGCCCCGGCACACTACGGTGCCGGACACGGCTCCGTGACTGATTCCCAGTCTAGTTCGCCCGCCCGTCGGCGGAAAGCCGATGAAGCCACGCTGGAGGATCCCGCCGAAACACCCTCGAGACAACAAGCTCTGCAGTTTGTAGGATCAAATACAAGAGTTTGGGCTTGTGCCAGTTTCCCGCGTAGTCCGTTGGTCTGCTGATAACGTGACGTCATGGGCAGCAGGGCGGGCGAGGGGAACAGCGTTCTGCGGTCATTCCCCGCCCACTCCACGCCGCCCCCGCTGATCGGCCCGACGCCGGCTCCTCTGCTGCATGTCATGACGTTGAACGTCCGGCGACAAATGCCCCGTTTTTGGTTCCCGGCGGCAGATCGTTGGGCACGGCGGCGCCCGCTCCTGCAACGTCTGTTGGCCGCCGAGCAGCCCAGCTTGCTGGCCTTGCAGGAAGTGTTGCCCGGCCCCTCGCGGGAAATTCGCAACCTGCTCGGCAACGGGTATGCACACGTAGGTACCGGGCGTTCCACCGGTGGCCGCGGGGAACGCTGCGAGCTGCACTACGATCGGCGTCGACTCCGTCTCCTCGACTCCCGATTCTGGTGGCTTTCGGCCCAACCCGAACGGCCCGGCTCACGCTCCTTCGGCAACCAGCTACCCCGCTTCGTGGTCCAGTGCCAGTTCAACGATCTAGAGACCGGACTGCGTTTCCACGCCCTGGTCACCCATCTGGATCCGTTTTCCGCGCCGTCGCGCATTGCCTCGGCTCAACTCCTGCGCCGGGTCGTGGCAGGGCTTTGCGGCCCAGTGATCGTGATGGGCGATTTCAATGCCACGGCCGGCTCACCGGCCCACCGAGAACTGGTCGACAACCGCGTTCTGTCCGATGCCATGGACGTGTCGACGCGAAGGGTCGGCGCCGATTGTTCGACGTTCTCCAGGTATCGCAGCCCCACAACCACGGGCCCCCGTGTGGACTGGATCCTCGTCTCCCCCGATCTGGAGGTCGAGTCGGCGGGTGTGAATGCGCTGCGTCTGGGCGGCGCGGCCGTTTCGGATCATGAACCGGTGCAGGCAGTGCTGAACCTCGGCCCGAACCTTTCGGCCAAACCCGAAGGAGGCCAGTCATCGAAACGGTGAAGCAGGCCCTCTTCCGGCCTGCCGTGAACCGGGTGGTGCTGCTCGCCGACGTCGCTCGGGCCGCGATGCTCATCAGCGTCGTGGTCGCTGGCGTGGGGTGGGGGTGGATCCAGGTGGCGGTTTTCATGCTGGCCGTGCTGGCGACCTTGATCCCCCGTGCGCTGGGACTACGCGGCAGCCTGGACCTCTGTGTCGGTATTGCCTCGCTGGCAGCCGCTTGGAGCAATGTCTTCGACCTGTATGTGCTCCTGCCGGGGTGGGATAAGTTCATGCACGCCGTCTTGGGCGGTCTGATTGCCGTCCTGTCCGTGGTGATCGCCCAACGGGCAGGCATCCTGCCACCGACCACCCAGCGTCCCGGTGCACTCGTCCTGGCGACCGTCCTTCTCGGTTTGGCCACCGGAGCCGTCTGGGAGCTCTTGGAGTGGGCCGGACACACCCTCATCGACCCGGAGGTGCACGTCGGATACCAGGACACCATGGGCGATTTGGCGGCCGATGGCTTGGGGGCCCTGATCGGAGGATTCCTGCTTCCCTACTTGACGGCTGATCCCCCGGAGTCCGCCGTCCCGTCGGGCTCCGCCGCGCAGGCTGCCGCGCAGCATGGCCCATCGGAGCTCCCATGAGCCGATCGACGGTCAGTGTGGTGATCCCGGTCAGGGACGACGCCGGGAAATTGCTGCATTGCCTGGAGGCACTCGCCCGGCAACAGTTGGCCCCCGGGGAAATCATCGTCGTGGACAATGGCTCCAGCGACGATAGCGCGGGGGTGGCCCGGCGGAACGGGGCAGAGGTTCTCTTCGAACCCCGCCCCGGGATCGGTGTCGCCAGTGCTGCCGGCTATAACCGGGCACGTGGCGACATCCTGGCCCGGTTGGACGCCGATTCGGTGCCGGCTCCGGATTGGATCGCCACGATCGTCAGGTCCTTCCACGCCGACGCCAGCGTGGATGCGATCACTGGTCCAGCCCACTTCAATGACGGACCCTCGGCCCTCCGCAGACCGGCGCTGTTGGCTTACCTCCTGCCCTATTTTGCGCTCTCTTCTTTGGCCCTCGGGCATGTGCCGCTTTTCGGCTCCAATATGGCCTTCAGACGCCGGGCGTGGCACGAGGTCCAAGATCACCTCCATACGGATCGTTGGTTGGTCCACGATGATTTCGATCTCTCATTCCATTTGGGCGTCGAGCATGTGCTCCGTTTCGTGCCGACCCTGCGCACCGGCATCTCGATGCGCCCCTTCCATGATGGCGGGGCAGCCCTGCGCTTGCGGCGCGGATTCCATACGGTGTTCCTGCATTGGCCCCACGATCTGCCCTGGCTTCGCCTCACCCGGCGGCTCCGCAGGAGGTTCCGGCGTCCCACCATCAGGGGCCGGTACGACGGCGGGACTCCCGGGGACACTGCTTCGTGGGACGCTTGATTCATGGATGTGCACGTATCGCCGGCTCTGACGATCCCGGCCCCGGAGCTCGGCTGGCGTTTCTCACGCGCCTCGGGACCCGGCGGGCAACACGTCAACAAGACGGACAGCCGCGTGGAACTGTTCTGGAACATCGACGATTCGACCACGGTTAACGAAGAACAGCGTGAATTGCTGCTGGACCGTCTGGGTTCGCGGCTGGTCGCGGGAGCCATCACCGTCACGTCCTCGGAGCAACGCTCGCAGCGTCGAAACCGGGAGACCGCTGTGGAGAAGCTGGCCCAGCTCATCCGCGAGGGTCTGGCCCCGGCGGGACCCCAGCGGCGTCCGACGAAACCAACACGGGGTTCCAAACGACGACATCGGGCCGCAAAGATACAGCGATCGGACGTCAAAGCCCAGCGCCGTCGGCCCTCCGCGGAGTAGATGCCGCCCGGACGGGCGGAGTCATCCCTTCCACGGCGGGCCGGGTCCCCCGCTCAGGCACTGGCGTGCCAGACCTCTTCCCACTTCTGCGCGAGCGATCCGGCAGTTTCGTGGGCATTGAGCCCGCTGGGATTGGGGAGCACCCACAACTGCACCTCCTCAGGCCAACCTGGTGGCCGGGCGTCGGTTTGCAGCCCCAGCTTCGCTCGAGGTTGCCTGAACGCCACACGGAACGCCGTCACCCCCAGCACGCCGACCGCTCGAGGCTGCAGAGTGCGCACCCGCTCCACGAGCTGGGCACCACCGGTCCACAGTTCTTCGGTCGTGAGTTCGTCGGCCCGTGCCGAAGTGCGCGAGACCATGTTGGTGATTCCGAGGCCCCGCTCCGCCAGCATCCGTTCGTCAATCGCGGCGAGTCCCCGCGAAGCATCAACTTTTCGATCGATGACTCCCGCCAAGGCCAGCGAAGTCCAGAAACGATTTCCGGGCCGGGCGAAAGGGGCATTCACTGTTGCCGTCCACGGGCTGGGGTTGATCCCCACGATCAGCAATCGGAGCAGCTCGGCCGATAGCCGGTCGCTCGGATAGGGCAGGACGTCTTCCCGGCCCTGCCCCGAGTCCACTGCGTGGGCCACCTCCGCCTTGGTGGGCCGTCTTCCCTCCAGTGGGGACTTCTGACGCCAGGGTGTCCAGTCGGAGGGTAGTCGGGTCTGCATACAGGACAGCCTAGATCCTGGTAGCTGACGCGGGACCCACGGGGCAGTATCGTGCCCTCTCGGGCCTACGCCGAAGTACTCGCGTGGGAATGACAAAAATCCCCGTCTTCCTCGCGGTTGTGCCGCGGGAAAACGGGGATTTGAAGCGTGGGCCCTACCGGGATCGAACCGATGACATTCACGGTGTAAACGTGACGCTCTACCAGCTGAGCTAAAGGCCCTTGCGGGGATCGAGCTTACCGGTAAACGGCTCCGCCACCAACTCGGGCCGCGGGGGCCGCTTCAGGAGCTCATCAGGGACTCAGCCGGGCGACCGCGTCGAGGTAATCCTGACCGCTTCGCGGTTCACCGATACCGCTGCTGAAATGGTCCACCACGCGCCCACCGGCGAGCAGGAACGTCGAGCGCAGGGCCCGGCCGTGGTCCTCATCGAAGCAGCCGAAGGCCCGGGCTACCTCGCCGTGGGGCCAGAAATCAGCCAGCAGGTCGAACCCGATGCCCTGCTCGGTCGCGTAGGCCCGCAAGGCGTGCTTATGGTCCACGGAGATCCCGTGCAGTGAAACCCCTGAGGCCTCTAGTGCCGGACGCATCCGTTCCAAGGCAGCCAGTTCGCCCGTGCAGACCCGGGAGAAGGCAAAGGGGTAGAACACCACAAAAGCCCGTGCGGCGCCGATGCCCTCCAGGGACACCGGCTCACCGAACTGATTCGGTAGGCTCACAGCAGGGATCAGCGAACCCACCAGTGGGTGAGTTCCGGGGTCAGTCGTCACTAGTTCTTTCGACGCCCCACGAGCCTGGTCGCCGTCCAGTCCTCGGAAACACCTTCGCTGCTGGTGACATGCAACCCGGCAGTCGGGGCGGCTTCCTGAATTTCGGGCACACCGACAAAGCCATCGCGTCCGGATTTGGGAGTCATCAACCAGATGACGCCTCCTTCGTCCAGGGTGGTCAGCGAGTCGACGAGTTCGTCTACGAGGTCGCCCTCGCCTTCGCGCCACCACAGGAGGACGCCGTCGACGACTTCATGCTCGTCCTCGGCCAGCAGTGCGTGGCCGGTAACTTCTTCCAACGTGTCACGGAGACCGTCGTCAACGTCGTCGTCATAACCCAGCTCTTGGATCAGGTCTCCATCCTTGAAGCCCATTTTCTCCACGGCTGCGGTCTTAGCCGCTCCGGCGTCGCTCACGTTTCTCCTCCCACTAGATGCATATACACCTCTCAAGCCAACACCTTTAAACAGTTCCCATCAAGCGCAGAGCCCGCAAACACGCTTCCAGAACGAAAATCATGCCTCCATGGCCCGAATGAAGGCCAGATACCACCGGTCGTCGCCAGCTCGGCGGCGGGTTGAGTGAGCGTAACCAAGGTCACCGACGACACCCTCGGCTACGCATCACCGGAGAAAGACAACTACAGTGGACGGGATGGACTCACACCCACGAGGCGTGCATCCATCGTCAAGCGGCCTTGCCGCCGCGACGCGCCCCGCTCCAACAACGGGAACGTCGCATTCCCCACGCTGTAACCCGTACCGAGGAGAAGTTGGACGTGGCTGAAGAGGAACACATTTCCCACATTCGCAGTGGCTTGACCAGCCAGCTGCCGGACCGCGATCCGGAGGAAACCGCCGAATGGATTGAATCCTTCGACGGTCTGGTCGAGGCCCAGGGCACCGAACGGGCCCAGTTCATCGTCCGCTCTCTCCTGCAACGCGCGGGTGCCCAGAGCGTCGGTGTCCCCATGGTGACCACCACCGACTATGTCAATACCATCCCCGTGGACCAGGAACCCGAGTTCCCCGGACACGAAGAGACCGAACGTCGTTACCGTGCCTGGATGCGTTGGAATGCCGCCATCATGGTCCACCGCGGCCAGCACCCCGATATCGGGGTCGGCGGGCATATCTCCACCTACGCCGGTGCGGCCACGCTGTATGAAGTCGGGTTCAACCATTTCTTCCGCGGCAAGGACCACCCCGGCGGCGGCGACCAGGTCTTCTTCCAGGGCCACGCCTCCCCCGGGATGTATGCCCGCGCCTTCCTGGAAGGACGGCTGACCGAGGAGGACCTCGACGGCTTCCGCCAGGAAAAGTCCAAGGAGGGCCATGCGCTGCCTTCCTACCCACACCCCCATTCCATGCCCGACTTCTGGGAATTTCCCACGGTCTCCATGGGGATCGGCCCGTCCAACGCCATCTATCAGGCCCAGCTGAACCGCTACCTGCATAACCGTGGCATCAAGGACACCTCCGACCAGAACGTCTGGGCCTTCCTGGGCGACGGCGAGATGGACGAGCCGGAATCACGCGGCTTCCTCCAGTTGGCAGCCAACGAACAGCTGGACAACCTCAACTTCGTGATCAACTGCAACCTGCAGCGCCTTGATGGCCCGGTGCGAGGCAACGGGAAGATCATGCAGGAGCTCGAAGCCTTCTTCCGCGGTGCCGGCTGGAACGTCATCAAGGTCGTGTGGGGCCGCGAATGGGACGATCTGCTGGACAAGGACGACACCGGCTCGCTGGTCGACATCATGAACCAGACGCCCGATGGCGACTACCAGACCTATAAGGCCGAATCGGGCGGATTCATCCGCGAACACTTCTTCGGCAAGTCTCCGCAGACCAAGGAACTGGTTGCCGACCTGACCGACGCCCAAATCTGGAATCTGAAGCGTGGCGGCCACGACTACAACAAGATGTATGCCGCGTATAAGGCAGCCACCGAGTTCAAGGGCAAGCCCACGGTCATCCTGACCAAGACGGTCAAGGGCTACGGCCTGGGCAACAGCTTCGAGGCGCGCAACGCGACCCACCAGATGAAGAAGCTGACCCTTGATGATCTGAAGGGGTTCCGCGATCACCTGCGGATCCCGATCACCGATGAGCAGCTCGAAGCCGACCCGTACGCCCCGCCGTACTACCACCCGGGGATGGATGCCCCCGAAATCAAGTACATGATGGAACGTCGTGCGGCTTTGGGCGGTTCTGTCCCCGAACGTCGGACCAAGCACACGCCTCTGCACCTGCCCGAGGACAAGGCCTACGCGGTCGCCAAGAAGGGCTCGGGCAAGCAGCAGGCGGCCACCACGATGGCCTTCGTGCGTCTCCTCAAGGACCTCATGCGGGATAAGGACTTCGGGGAACGCGTGGTCCCGATCATCCCCGACGAGGCACGTACCTTCGGCATGGATTCGCTCTTCCCCACGAAGAAGATCTACAACCCGAAGGGTCAGAACTACCTGTCGGTGGACCGCGACTTGATCTTGGCCTATAAGGAATCCCCTCAGGGTCAGATCCTGCATACCGGTATCAACGAATCAGGTTCGGTAGCTGCCCTCACGGCGGCGGGAACCTCCTACGCCACCCACGGCGAACCGTTGATCCCGATCTACATCTTCTACTCGATGTTCGGGTTCCAGCGTTCCGGCGACTTCTTCTGGGCCGCCGGCGACCAGATGACGCGTGGCTTCGTCTTGGGCGCTACCGCCGGACGGACCACGTTGACCGGTGAAGGCCTGCAGCACGCGGACGGGCATTCCCCGATCCTGGCCGCAACCAACCCGGCAGTGGTCTCCTACGATCCGGCCTACGGCTACGAGATCGGGCACATCGTCAAGGCTGGTCTGGCCCGGATGTACGGGGGCGAGCATGAAGACCCCAACGTCATGTACTACATCACCTTGTACAACGAGCCGATGCTCCAGCCTGCAGAGCCCGAGGGCCTGGACGTCGAGGGGCTGCTCAAGGGCATCTACCTCCTCTCCCCGGCCACGGTCGACGGGCCGCGAGCCCAGCTACTGGCCTCAGGCGTTTCGGTACCGTGGGCCCTGGAAGCCCAGCAGATCCTCGCCGAGGAATGGGGCGTCTCGGCAGATGTCTGGTCGGTGACCAGCTGGAACGAGCTTCGCCGCGACGGGCTGGATGCCGAGGAAGAAGCGTTCATGAACCCGGGCAGCGAACCCCGCGTGCCCTATGTGACGCAGAAGTTGGCGGGGGCCACCGGTCCGATCGTCGCGGTCACCGACTTCATGAAGGCCGTCCCGGACCAGATCCGTCAGTTCGTCCCCAACGAGTTCGCGACCCTGGGTGCCGATGGCTTCGGTTTCTCCGACACCCGTGCCGCTGCCCGTCGCTTCTTCAAGATCGACGCCCACTCGATGGTCGTGCGAACCTTGGAAATGCTCGAACGCCGGGGCGAGGTCGCCAAGGACAGTGCAGCCCAGGCGTTCAAGAAGTACCAGATCGACAACGTGAACGCCGGCACGTCCGGCACCGCCGGGGGCGATTCCTAACCCCGACCCTTGGTGTCGACGGCGAAAGAAACGCCGTCGACACGTCCGGGCGGTGAAAGTCCCCCGGTCACCTGCTCTGGCAGGTGACCGGGGGACTTCTTCTTTTGTAGTGTTCCTCCAAAATGGAGCCACGGGCCGCCAGTGCGTAGGGTGGACGCATGACAGACGAACGTCCGGGCACCGGATCCCCGCGCATCCGCCCCGTGCGTCAGCCCAAGGCCAGCCCGGAGACACTGAAACGCTTGAAGTCCCATCTGGGTATCCTTTCCACGGTCGCCCTGAAGCATCTGGACCAGTCACTTCCCTGGTATCGGGGACTGCGACCCCAGGAACGCGCGGCACTGGGCCTGGTCGCCCAGAAGGGTATCGCCTCCTTCGTGTCCTGGTACGAACGCCCTAGTTCCCCACAATGGGTCCTCACCGATGTCTTCGGCACCGCACCCACCGAGCTCACTCGCTCGATCTCCTTGCAGAAGGCGTTGCAGCTCATCCGCACCATCGTCGAGGTCGTGGAGAACCAGGTCCCCGAGCTGGCCCCCGATTCCGAGCAGGTACAACTACGCGAGGCAGTTCTGCGCTATTCCCGGGAAGTCGCCTTCGCCGCCGCTGACGTCTATGCCAGGGCCGCCGAATCCCGCGGGGCGTGGGATAGCCGGCTCGAAGCCCTCGTCGTGGACGCCGTGCTGCGAGGCGAAAGCCCCGACGCACTGCGCTCACGTATTGCCGCCGTCGGGTGGACCTCACAGTCGGGGATCCACGTCATTGTCGGCAGTTCCCCCGAGGATGCCGGCGCCACCTTCGTCGGTGACCTGCGCCGCGCCGGGCAGCGGGTGGCCAAGGACTGCCTCGTGGGGATCCAGGGTGACCGGCTGATCCTGATGCTTGGCGGGGTGAGAGAGTTAGAAACCACATTCTCCCGGCTGGCCGAGTATTTCGGCCCCGGCCCCATCGTCTCCGGCCCTGAAGCTGCGAGCCTACGCGATGCTGCAGCGAGCGCCCATGCTGCCTTCGAGGGGATTGCCGCAGCCGGCGCCTGGCCGTTGGCCCCGCGCCCGGTCGCGGCCGATGACCTGTGGCCCGAACGCGTCATGAACGGCGACGCCGCAGCCCGCACCGCCCTGATCAACGAGATCCACAAACCCTTGGTTCGCGCAGGAAATGGCCTCGTGGAGACGCTATCCAGCTATTTGGCCCTGGGCCATTCATTGGAGGGAACGGCCCGCGAACTCTTCGTCCACGCCAACACCGTGAGGTACCGGCTCAAACGGGTCTGTGACGTCACCGGATGGGACCCGCTGGTCCCCCGGGAGGCCTTCGTTCTGCAGACGGCACTCGTCGTGGGACGACTGGAGGCGACCGAGTCGTTGTAGGATTCCTCTAAAGCCACTCGCGCAGCTTCGTGCCGCAAGACACCCGTCATGTCCCCGATCTTTGGAAAGCTGGAACAGTGCTAGCTATCGTGTGCCCAGGACAGGGCTCCCAGACCCCCGGATTCCTCGAACCCTGGTTGGAGGTGCCCGGCGTCGCCGAACACCTCGCCCGGCTCTCCGAGCTGACCGGCCGAGACCTCGTGGCCCACGGAACCGTTTCCGATGAGGCGACCATCAAGGACACGGCAGTCGCCCAACCGCTCATCGTTGCCGCCGGTCTGATCGCCGCCCGCGCCCTGCTCGGCGAGGCTGGCCTGAGCCAGCTCCCCACCTCGACCGTCCTGGCGGGGCACTCCGTTGGTGAGATCACCGCTGCCGCCTTAGCCAACGCCCTGCCCGAGGCCGACGCGATGGTCTTCGTGCGAGAACGTGCCAATGCCATGGCCGAGGCCGCAGCCGTCACCCCCACCGGCATGGCAGCTGTCCTCGGCGGGGACCCCGAGGAGGTTGCCGCGACGCTGGCCGCCTTTGGACTGACCGCAGCCAACGCCAATGGCGGTGGACAGACCGTCGCAGCAGGGACCCGGGAGCAGATCGACGCCCTGGTCGCCTCGCCCCCCGCCAAGGCCCGCGTGATGCCGCTGAAGGTGGCAGGGGCCTTCCATACCAAGCACATGGCCCCCGCAGTCGGCACGCTCCAGGATCTGCTCCCCTCGCTGCACCCTGCAGATCCAGCAGTAACGCTGCTGAGCAACTACGACGGCGGGGCAGTCAGCGACGGGGCAGCCAACCTCTCCAGCTTGGTGGCCCAGGTCTCCCGCCCGGTCCGCTGGGACCTGTGCATGGAGACGATGGCCGCTGAAGGTGTCACCGGCATCCTGGAACTGCCGCCGGCAGGAACCCTGGTGGGGTTGGCCCGCCGGGGGCTGAAGGGGCTGCCAACGATGGCGCTGAAGTCCCCCGAGGATCTCGAGGCGGCCCGCGAATTTATCAACGAACATGGCCAGACGGCCACCGCAGAGGACAGGAACTAACGTGAGCGCAGTACTTTCCCAGAACAGCCCGCGGGAGTACACCCGCATCATGGGTGTGGGCGCCGCACGCGGAGACGTCATCGTCACGAACGAAGACGTCTGCCAGTGGATCGACTCCTCCGATGAGTGGATCCAGAAGCGGACGGGCATCATCACCCGACGCCGGGCCGACGCCGAGACCTCCTTGGTCGACCTGGCCGAGACCGCTTCCCGCCAGGCACTGGAAAACGCTGGCATCGAAGGATCCCAGCTCGGTGCCGTCATCATTTCCACGGTGACCTCCCCCTATGCCACCCCCTCGGCGGCCTCGGCACTGGCCCACCGGCTGGAAGCCACCCCGGCCCCGGCCTTCGATATCTCAGCAGCCTGCGCCGGCTACTGCTACGGCGTCGCCCAGGCCGATGCGCTGGTGAAGTCCGGTGCCGCCGAGTATGTTCTGGTCGTCGGAGCCGAGAAGCTCTCGGACATCATCGACAACCACGAACGCACCATCTCCTTCCTGCTCGGCGACGGTGCCGGCGCGGTCATCGTGGGGCCTTCAGACACACCGGGTATCGGCCCGTCGGTATGGGGTTCGGATGGCGGGAAATGGGATGCCATCGGGATGACCCATTCAATGCTGGATCTGCGCGATGTCGCCGTACAGGCCGAAGAAGACCCCGCAGGTGACGCCATGGTCGCTGGTACCGAGGCCAAGCTGTGGCCCACCCTGCGCCAGGACGGCCAGACCGTCTTCCGCTGGGCCGTCTGGGGCATGGCGAAGGAAGCCAAGCGCGCCCTGGATGCTGCCGGCATCACCGCCGATGATCTCTCAGTATTCCTGCCGCACCAGGCGAATATGCGCATCATCGACGAAATGGTCAAGCAGCTCAAGCTGCCCGATACCGTTGCCGTCGCCCGCGATATTGCCGATACCGGCAACACGTCCGCCGCCTCGATTCCGCTGGCCATGCACCGCATGCTGCAGGAACGTCCCGAGCTCTCGGGAACCCTGGCCCTACAAATCGGGTTCGGCGCGGGCCTCGTCTTCGGCGCGCAGGTCATCGTCCTGCCCTAGGCTGTTGACCGGACATCACTAAAGTTCACCGTCCGCAGGGCGGGAAAAATCGTCGGGAGAGTCCCGGCACCAAAGAAAGGGAGCCTCATGGCTAGCAACGAAGAAATCCTGGCCGGCCTCGCCGAGATCGTCAACGAAGAATCCGGCTTGGCCACCGACGCAGTCCAGTTGGACAAGTCGTTCACGGACGACCTCGACATCGACTCCATCTCCATGATGACCATCGTCGTCAATGCCGAAGAGAAGTTCGATGTGAAGATCCCGGACGAGGAAGTCAAGAACCTCAAGACCGTCGGCGACGCCGTGAACTTCATCGCGAACGCCCAGGCCTGATCGATTCCGGTTCTTCCCGTGGGCCCCGCTAGGGCAGCCTGAACCGGGAAGCCCAGGTCTTCTGGGTGGTCCGCCGAACGTGGCGGACCACCCCACCTAAACCTCAAGCGCAGAGCAACCTGCTCTACGCACCCCGCAATACAGCACAGAGAGTATGTTGATGGCTCGCAAAGTAGTAATCACCGGCCTCGGCGCGACAACGCCGATCGGTGGGGACGTCCCCACCCTCTGGGCCAACGCCCTCAAGGGTGTTTCCGGCGCCCACACTTTGACCGCCGATTGGGTCGAGAAGTATTCCCTGCCGGTCCACTTCGCCGCGAAGGCCTCTACTCCGGCTGCGGAAGTCCTTTCGCGGGTCGAGCTCAAACGCATGGACCCCTCCACCCAGTTCGGCGTCGTGGCCGCACGGGAAGCCTGGAAGGACTCAGGGATCGAGGATGTCGACCACGACCGCTTCGCTGTCACCTTCGCCACCGGCATTGGCGGCGTATGGACGCTGCTTGATGCATGGGACACGCTGAAGGAGAAGGGTCCTCGCCGTGTGCTGCCGATGACCGTTCCCATGCTGATGCCCAATGGACCGGCAGCTGCCGTGAGTCTGGATCTCGGGGCGCGGGCCGGCGCCCACACCCCCGTGTCCGCGTGCGCCTCGGGAACCGAGGCCATGCATATGGGGCTCGAGCTGATCCGTTCCGGCAAGGCGGATGTCGTGATGTGTGGTGGTGCCGAAGCGGCTATCCACCCCATGCCGATGGCCTCCTTCTCAGCCATGCAGGCGCTGTCCAAGCGCAATGACGATCCCGAACATGCCTCACGCCCCTATGACATTGACCGCGACGGCTTTGTGATGGGCGAGGGCGCTGGCGCCCTGGTCCTCGAGGCCGAAGAGCATGCCCTGGCCCGTGGCGCTCATATTTATGCTGAGTTGGCTGGTACCTCGGTTACCGCAGATGCCTACCACATCACCGCCCCAGACCCCGAGGGTCTGGGTGCCACCCGGGCGTTGAAGGCAGCCATGTTTGACGGTCTCATTCAGCCCGAGGACGTCGTGCACGTCAACGCGCATGCGACCTCCACGCCGGTGGGCGATAAGCCCGAATACACGGCGTTGCGCGCCGCGTTGGGCAACCGGCTCGATGAGGTCTGCGTTTCGGCCACGAAGTCGCAGATGGGTCACCTCCTAGGTGCCTCGGGTGCCGTTGAATCCGTACTAACCGTCCTGGCCGTGCAGGAACGCAAGGCCCCGGTGACCATTAACTTGGAGAACCAGGATCCGGAGATCCCGCTGGATGTCGTCACCGGAAGCCCGCGCGAACTGCCTTCAGGGCAGATCGTGGCACTGAATAACTCCTTCGGCTTCGGCGGTCACAACGCCGTGGTGGCGATCCGCAGCGTCTAGTCACGCCCCGCTCACAGACAAGGCCCGCACCCAACGGTGCGGGCCTTGTCGTTTAATCTCAAGACTTTCGGAGACGAAGAGTCATCTGTAGGAGAACACGACTATTCGACTGCTCTCCTGATCGTTGCGTGCCGGGAACTGGTCGGCAGGACGATCTGGAGAGCGATGGCATCCAGAGAGGGTGTGTGGAGTTAGCCGACCTGGTGGAGCCAGCGGACCGGCGCGCCTTCGGCGGCATGGCGGAAGGGATCGAGTTCTTCGTCCCACGCTTCACCGAGGGCAAGGGAGAGTTCTTGGTAGACGGCCGCGGGATCGCCGGCGCCTTGTTCATAGGCGAAGCGGATCCGGTCTTCGCCGACCATGATGTTGCCTGCGGAGTCGGTGGCGGCATGGAAGATGCCGAGTTCGGGAGTGTGTGACCAGCGGCTTCCGTCAACGCCACGACTGGGTTCCTCGGTGACCTCATAGCGCAGGTGGGCCCAGCCGCGGAGGGCGGAGGCCAGTTGCGCACCGGTACCTTGGGGGCCCGCCCAGTGGATTTCCGTGCGGTACATTCCGGGCGCGGCGGATTGCGGCGTCCAGTTCAGGTCCGTGCGTTCATCGACGACGGACCCGATGGCCCACTCGATATGTGGGCACAACGCTGTCGGGGCTGAGTGTACAAAAAGTACGCCCCGGGTCATGGGTACAGACATGCCATCCTCCAGTTCCTGTTGGTACGTCTTCCCCAACGACCACAGTCACTTTTGGAGGCCAGCACATGCTGCCTGATTTCATTGTGCCCGATTCCGGGGCGAATCTCCACCGTGACGGGCCATCTAGTGTTTTTTATCGCGGCACGAGGCGTCAGGCGCGTGGATGGGCCTGCTGATAACTATTGCGTAGACGGTCCACAGATACGTGGGTGTAGAGCTGGGTGGTGGCCAGTGAGCTATGTCCAAGCAATTCCTGGACGGTCCGAAGATCGGCTCCACCATCAAGCAGATGGGTGGCCGCGGTGTGGCGTAGGGCGTGTGGTCCCCGGGCTGCGGTATCGCCCAGCCCCTCCAAGGCCCGTTGGACCATGGAACGCACCTGTCGTGCGCCCATGCGCGCACCTCGCTCCCCTAGGAACAAAGCTGGACCCGAACCGTTGATGGCCAGCTGCGTCCGGCCGCGACTGATCCAATCGCTCAGTGCTTGGTGCGCGGGCTGCCCGAACGGGACGGTACGCTCTTTATCTCCTTTGCCCAGGACGCGCAGGGTTCGCCGATCATGATCGATGTCGTCGACATCCAGACCGGTGAGTTCTCCCACCCGGATTCCTGTGGCGTAGAGCAGCTCGAGGATGGCCCGGTCACGGTCGGCCACCGCCCGTTGCCGTGGCGTTGGCGCGGGAAGCTGCGCCGCCCCGGGCTCAGCCTGCGGTTCGTCGTCGAGTAGCCGGTGCATCTGGGAATCCTGCAGGACATGGGGGAGCCGTTTGGCGTTCTTGGGTGCTCTCAGCCGGAGCGAGGGATCAGCCGGAATGATTTCCTCACGCAGGGCCCAGGCCATGAATGTGCGCACCGATGCCGCATGTCTTGCCAGAGTTGCCGGGGCCTTGCCGCGGGCCTGTTGCTTGCCCAGCCAAAGGCGAAGAACGGCCAGGTCGATTTCAGTCAGGGCCTTGATGCCGTGCTCGGTGGCAGCGAATTCGAGGAGTGAGGTCACATCGCTCAGGTAGGCCCTGCGGGTGTGCTCGCTCCGGGAACGTTCCAATGCCAGATATCGCTCAAAGCGATCCAGTACCACTTCGTACTCGACCGGAAGACCGCTCGCGCCCCGAGACCCGGCAGTCGACCCTGCTGCTGCAGGGTCCACGGAATGCGGCTGACTACTCATATTCTCAGTTTGGATTGGTTTGTACGGTAACCGGTGCTGCCACGCCGCACTCTGGTAGGACACCCCGTCGTTTGGATAGGACTGGTTCAGCCCCCACGGCGGCGTCGCCAGCCGTCGGCACTGGATTCAGCAAGCCCTCGCGCCTGTAACCGGCTGAGCCCACCGAGGACTGCTCCGATGCCGAGTCGTGAAACTGTGGCCCGCTTATCCGGAACGGCCCGGGGCAGCAGGGAGTCCATCAGCGCTAGCTACTGGATACCCAGGCCCTCCTGGGCGCTAGCTTCGTCCGTACCTCCCGCTTGCTAGCCCAATCCGTTGTGGTTCTTGATGAAAAACGCCTTGGCCATTATGGGCGAGCAAAACATCTCCGCAAGACCGGCGGCCCAGCACCTCTGGCAACTCGTTGTCAGACAAGCGCACTGATGCCAATCCGGTTCCTGGAATCTTCGCGTCCGCCAGCCGGTCCTTCTCAACCGTTAACGACATGTCGTCGGCGAACCGGGCAATCATTCATGCTCAAAGAAACCCGAAGCGCGAGATTGCAGAGGTCAGGCAGCCGGACCACGGAGCTAACTTCACTCCCGACAATTTCAGCGAGGACGTTCGGACCTGGCACCTCACCCCATCCCCGAACCGCGTCATGGGCTGCTTCGACAACGTAGCCATGAAGTAATTCTGGGGACGCATACAGACCGAAACACTGGGCGCCCAATAGACCTGGGAGATGGTCGTTGACCTCATCACGACGATGCGCGCACGGTTGGACTTCGACAACGGCAAGCGCTGACATTGTCAACTAGGCTCCAAGAGCGCCACCTAGTACGAATTCGAAATATTTTGGATCCATCTCAACTACCTGGTCCTTATTTTCATATGAAATTGGCAAGAATTGTGGGAATCTTTATGGTTTGCTACCTGCAACCGGGCCACACAAAATGCCCTAAAGTTAGCAACATTCCTGCGGCAACTCGACATAGTACTGATACAAAGAGACAGGGTGTCAAATACTTTCACCCGTGCGTCCGCATGTATGCTTATTAGCGCCCGAATACCAATGCTAAGGATGAACTGTTGCCTGCCCCGTACTTAAGTATAATTATCCCTGTTTATAATGTTCGCGCCTTCCTTCGCGAATGCATGGATTCGGTGTTGGGGCAGACATTTGTAGATTTCGAAGTGATAGCCATTAATGATGATTCGCCCGATGGTTCCGGCGAGGTCTTAGATGAATATCAGGCGATCGATCCGCGGGTAAACGTCTTGCATATGAACCAAAACATAGGGTTGGGGCCTGCCCGGAATGAAGGAATTCAGCACGCGGTTGGGCGATACCTCCTCTTTGTAGACAGCGACGACACGTTAGTGCCGGGTGCGCTTGAGGCTATTGCAAATAGACTCAAGAAAACGCACGAACCGGACGTATTGGTCTACGACTACGCCCGCGAATATTGGAACGGGTCTATCCGCCGAAACGCTTTGTCAAGGATGCTTGATGAGGGAGACTCGGGATGTGTCGATTTCATCCAGCGCAGGAACCTTTTGAAGGTCCTTAATGTAGCTTGGAACAAGGCCTACAGCCGGGAGTTTATCTTGCAACACGGATTCGCGTTTCCGACCGGTTACTACGAAGACATTCCCTGGACGTTCCCTATATTGATAACCGCGCCGCGCATCGCCGTGCTCGATATGGTTTGCTATCGCTATCGTCAACGCCGTTCAGGGAATATTTTGGGCACCCCAAGCGCAAGGCATCTGGAGGTATTCGAACAGTACGAGCGGTTGTTTGACTACGTCGATTCCAAAGCAGAATTAGAGGAATGGTGTGATGTCTCAAGACACTGGTGACAGTTCTGCCTCAGGACAATGGTGGCGTTCGGTGTATCAAGACATCGGTGATGGTTCCGGACATGTCTCCGCTTATTTGCTGAACCGTGTCCGGGATTTCCCGATACCCACGTAGGCGGTGCCCTTCGGTGGCCACAGGTATTCTGCGATGACTTCGCCTTCGGTGTTCGCGAATATGATGCTCTCTTGGTCCCACGTGGCAGTGACTGTCCGTCCTCCCATCCGCTTGGTCAGGGAAAACAGGGTCCTGCCGATGTTGACCACGCCGTTGGAATAGACCTGCATCTTCTGGCTGCCGGTGGGCGCCGGGTGACCGATACTGCCGCTGAATTTCCTGGGCGCAGCGTTCGCACGCAGGGCCTGGATGCGCAGCAGGTCGTAAGCATCTGGTGCCGCGCGCGTGCCATCCTTCGGCGGCGGCGGCGGCGACGGCGGTTCGGTGGGGTGCTGGGCCTGGACCTCTTGCGCCGTGGTCGGCGGTTTGGAAAGCACCGCCGCCGGTTTCGGGCGAGGAG
>NZ_JBQSYU010000020.1:0-64624 GCF_052379645.1 Arthrobacter sp. 179
GCCCGGGCCAGGGACCCTTCCAATCCCGCCTGGGAGCGGTGGTTGTCAGGTCCCGTCGGCAAATCGGTGCGCCGGGCCGATGCCAAAAACTACGCGAAGACCGCCGCCGCCCACCCCGAAGCCGTCGAAGCGACCCACGGCCGGGGCAGGGCCATGGCCCTGCCTCCGCTGCCGATGGATGCGTTGCCCAGGACGCTGGCCCGGCTCCAGGTCTCCGGGACCCGGCTGCCTGCGGGCCCGGAGGACCCGGTGACCGGCCGAGGATCGTGCTGAACCGGGATCTGGGGATGAGCACCGGGAAGGCGGCAGCCCAGGCGGCCCACGCACTCTTCGCCTGGGTGATGGAACTGGGGCCGGAACCCAGCGTCGAATGGTTCCGGGCCGGCCCACAGGTCTGCGTCGGGTGGCAAGGGGAAGTCGAACTGCTGGCCGGTGCGGCCGCCGTGGGCGCCGGGCCACTGATCCACGACGCCGGGCACACCGAAATCGCCCCCGGGTCCGTCACCGCACTGGTGGTCGCCCCGGTCCCAGCGGGGACTCCCCGCCGGCGCCGCTGGTGGCAGCTCACCGGTCGGAAACGATGAAGAAGGCCCGGGCCCCGTGGGGGCCCGGGCCTTGCCCGTCAGGGGGAGGGGATCAGGCGGCGGCGGCGCGGTCCGGTTCCCACTGGAAGTTGCGCCGGAGCAGCCGGCTCCACTTATTCGCCGGGAGTTCGGGGTGGAGCATGGCGATCCCCACGCAGTACTTGCTCATGCTCACCGGACGGATGCCCAGTTCGGACAGTGCGGTGGAGGCGGCCCCCTGCCCGGAGGCCGTCTTGGTTTCGATCACGAACAGCTCGGGGCCGTGCAAGGTGCGGGCCTGGTCGGAGTAGACCAGATCGACATCGCAGGTCAGGCGTTCGCCGTCGACGGGATCGACGAAGGTCGCCCGCCGGTAGTCGCTTTCCATCACCGGCTGCAGTGCGGCGGGGGACATGGAATATTCGGCGGCGATCACCCCGTCCAGGAAGGAGCGGGCGTCGGAGGTCATCCGGCCGGCGTCGTCCATCTGGTGGGGGATCCGGTGTTTGACGGTCGCCCCGCGCAGGCCCTTGGTCTTGATTTCGAACATGCACAGCCCGGTGTCGGCATAGGTGCGGGTGCGGACCTTGTAGCGGCGGCGGCGACCCTGCCGGTGGGCGCGATACTGCTCGAATTCCGGGGTGTCGAAGTAGACCGATTCGTAGCGGAAGGTGCGTCTGCCATCGATGGTGAGCACCCGGAACCGGTCGTCCAGCTTCGCGGCCAGGGCCGTGAACTGCCCGGGGGTCAGCAGGTACTTATGGTCCACCCGGGTCTGCAGGGCGGCCCCTTCGTTGACCTCCTGCAGCCCGATTGGTTCCCGGGCGGCGACGGCGTCCTCCAACGCCTGGCGGGCCTTCACTTGGAGCCTTGGCCCTGGGTGGCGTACTCCCTTTCGGCCGCGGCGGGCGCGGAAGCACCGGTGGTTTCCTGCCGGGGGACCGGCTCGGCCACGGTGTCCCGGGCCCGACGGCTGGTCTTGGCCGGCAATTCGCGGAAGCGCACATCCACGACGGTGGTGTCACGCACCATGTCCAGTTCCAGGACCACCGTGCGCAGGATGCGGGCCCCGAGCAGCTGCTCCAGGGTGGCATCCATCTCCGCCCGGCGCGGGTAGGCCGTGTCCATGGTCACGACCTGGCGGGTCGTGGTGGCGGCGAAGCGCGGGTGGTCTGCGGCGAACATGACCACCAGCAGTGCGGCGGTGATCGTCGGGGCGAGCCAGGCGGGATCCGGATGCAGGCCATTGACCAGCCCGATGGCCAGGGAAACGAAGTAGTAGGCCACTTCCTCCTGGGTCAGGGTATTTGAACGCAGTCGGATGATCGACAGGATGCCGAACAGCCCCAGGCCCAGGCCCATTCCTGCGTCACTGGTGGTCAGCAGCAGGGTGACCGCGAAGATCCCCATGCTCAGGGCGACATAGGCCAGCGCAAGATCCCGGCGGTGGTGCCTGCGGAAGTAGACGACGTACACCAGGACGGCGGTGCCCAGGATATTGGCCAGCAAGGCCATCCAAAACGTAAACATGATTCCCTCTCGTTGCTCTGGTGGACAACTCTAGGGACCGAAGATGAGACGAAGATGAGACCGCAAGGAGAGAAGAATGAGACCACTTGATGGGTGGTTCGCGCTGCTGGGTCGCCGGAGGGCGGCGAGGTTACCGGGCGTCCTCATGCAGGCCGATGGACTCGGCGATCCGTTTGATCGCCGCGAGTGTTTTCGGGATGCCGTCGAGAGCCTGCTGGGTACGGTCGGTGATCTGGGCGTCCGCTCCGTCACCGAATTTCTCCTCGAACATCGAGATCCCGTCCGGCAGAAAATCCCAGGATTCGCGCAGGATCGTTCCGGGATCGGCGGGGGTCATGGTGAAGCCCCATCGGACGAAGCTGCCACCGACGATCCAGGCGAACTCGCGCCCGTACTCGGCAGCCACGACCTGCGAACGGGTCTCCCAGGTCCGGTGCGGGAGTTCATTCCGGCCGGTGAACCAGGCGCCGGGCAGCCCGGCGCCGGCCTCGTCGTCCCACCAGCAGGAGGTGCATACCGGGCTCCATTCCCCGGTTCGGCGGATGTCGGAGACCAGATCGTAGAGCGTCCCGGTTGTGGCTGCGACCGTGATGGACTGCTCATGGTGGCGGAGGGCGGTCCGGGTCATGGGTTGTTCCTTCCTGACGGGTCGGCCTTTCTGCCGCCCTGCCAGTCCTCCTGCTGGCCGACCGTGGTGGTGTTGCCGCGGAGGGCAGCCAATTGTGGCTGCTCACGCAGGCTGCGCTTGAGTTCGGCGAAGCCCGGGAACCGGGCCAGCCCGACCACGTGGTCCCACAGCTTGGCGGCCGAATCCTCGTCCGGCAGCCGGCTGATCACCGGCCCGAAGAACGCCACACCGGCGGGTGGTTCGAAGTGGATGATGGGCGTGCCCACGTCCTTTCCGGTCAGCGCCAGCGCCTCGTCGGTCTCCTGGCGGATCCCGCGGTCCCAGGACTCGTCGTCGAGGGCCTGCGCCAACGCCCGGGGCAGGCCGGCCTCGTCGAGGATCGGCTCCACGAACCCACGCGTGCCTCGACGCTCACGCACCCCACCCTCGCCTCGCTGGTCGGCCGGGTCGGGGGCAGCGTCGAAGATGTGTGCCCCGAGGGCCGCATATAATCCGGCCACCGAGGCGCGGCCATGCTCCGCACGCGCTCGAGCGGCCACCCGCAGGAGGCGGAGGCCTGCCGTGTGCCCGGCCTCGTACTCCGGCGGAAAATGCGCGTCATAGTCGACCTCGGCGTTGATCAGGCGCAACGAGATGAAACGCCAGTCCACGGTGTAGTCGCGCTGTGCCTGCACCTGCCGCACCCATTTGCTCGTCATCCAGGCGAAGGGGCAGACCGGGTCGAAGTAGAAGTTGATGGTGGCGCTCATCCCCCCACCTTGGCACCGGGTGGCAACCCGCGTCCATGCCGGGCCAGGCCCTGGGACCAAAAATGCACATTCGGTGCTGGGACGAGCCGCCGGCGGTTCCACCGCCGACCCGCAGGCCGTGGCGACGCACGGTCGCCCTGGCTCCCCTCCGGGAGCCTATTCGGCGTCGTGGTCCGTTTCGAGGATGCCGACGAGCTGGTCCAGGGCGGCGTCGGCCCCCGGCCCTTCGGCCCGCAGGACTACCGTGGTCCCGTGTTCGGCGCCCAGGCCCATCAGGGACAGGATGCTTGAGGCGTCCATCGCCTCATCGGCGGGCTCGCCCGGCAGGGCGATGGTGACCTCCAGATCGAGTTCCCCGGCGGCTTCGGCGAAGATGGCGGCCGGACGGGCATGGAGCCCCACGCGGCTGGCGATGGTTGCGGTACGTTCTGCCATGGTTTTCTCCTGTGGTGGTGGTTCGGATGGTGGGTGGTCAGAGTCCAAGCTCGTCCAGAACCGGCAAGGCCGCGCGCACTGCGGCGCGGGCTTGGGCGGGGCCTTCGGCCTCCACCGCCAGGGCGGCCAGCGAGACGGCTTGTGCGTGGGTGACGGTCCGCAGGACGGCGGCCACCGGGGCCAACGCCCGGGCGGTCATCGACAGGGAAGCAACCCCCAGGCCCACCAGGACGACGGCGAGGGCAGGATCGGCGGCGGCCTCCCCGCAGACGCCCACCGGCCGGAGCGGGGCGGAGGAATCCCCCGCGGCTTCGGCCCCGGCGACGGTGAGCCGGATGAGTTCCAGGACCGCCGGCTGCCAGGGATCGTTCAAGGCGGCCAGGGGAGCGAGCTGGCGGTCGGCGGCCAGGGTGTACTGGGTGAGGTCGTTGGTCCCGATCGAGGCGAAGGCGACCGGACGCAGCACCGAGGCGGCACGTACCGCCGCGGAGGGAACCTCGACCATGACCCCGGGGTCCGGCAGCCCGGCCACGGCGCAGAGGGCAGCGAAGTCGGTGGCCTCCTGGGCTGTGGAGATCATCGGGGCCATGACCTTCACCTGCGCCTGATGGGCCGCGGCCGCGGCGGCGATCGCCGCCAACTGCCGGGCCAATACCCCCGGGGTGCCGGCACTGGTGCGGAACCCCCGCACGCCCAGCGCCGGATTCGGCTCGGTGGCATCGGTGAGGAAGGGCAGTGGCTTATCGGCTCCGGCGTCCAGGGTCCTGACCACGACCTTCCGCCCGGGGAATTCGACGAAGACGGCCCCGTAGGCGGCGACCTGCTCGTCGTGCCCGGGTTCGGCATCACGTCCCAGGAAGCAGAATTCGGTGCGTAGCAACCCCACGCCCTCGGCCCCGGCGGCCGCCGCGGCGACGGCATCGGACCCGCCGCCGACATTGGCGAGCAGGGGCACCGGATGCCCATCCGCCGTCGTGCCGTGACCGTTGAAGACCTCCAAAGGGCCCCGGGCCGCGAAGGCCAGGGCCGCGGCCTGCTCCTCCGTCCCGGGGCAGGTGCAGACGGTCCCGGCGGCACCATCGACATAGATGTCGGTGCCCTCGACGATGGACTCCGCGCCGACCGCGGCGACGATCGCGGGCAGGCCCAGGGCCCGGGCGAGGATGGCGGTATGGGACTGGGGCCCGCCCTCGCTGGTGACCAGGGCGGTGACTTGTGCCGGATCCAGGGTGGCCGTGTCGGCGGGAGCCAGATCCCGGGCGAGCAGGATGAACGGGCTCCCGGAGTCGGGGATCCCCGGGGCGGGGACGCCACGCAGCTCGGCAATGAGGCGCGAACGGACGTCGAGCACGTCGGCGGCCCGTTCTGCCATGTAGCCGCCCAACGACGTCAGCATCGCCGCCACCGTTTCCGCCGCCTCCCAGATCGCCGGTTCGAGCCCGCGTCCGGCGGCCAGTGCCTTTCCTGCGGTTTTGTGGAGCATCGAGTCGGTGGCCATCAATGCGGTCGCCGAGAGGACCTCGGCGCCGGCACCATGGGCCTGCCCGGCCCGGGCGCGCAGCCCCGCGGCGACGGCCCGACCGGCCTCCGTCAACCGGGCCGTGGCCTCCTCGACGTATCCGGGGGAGGCCAGTTCCTGGGCTCCGGGGTCCTGCGGGGCGTCGATGGGATCGGCCATGCGGCGGACCTGACCGATGATGCGGCCGGGGCTGACGCCGATTCCGTGGATGGTGCTCATCTGTCTGTCCTTACTGTGTCGAGGGGGGGGTCAGGGTGTCCGGGGTCATCCCTGGACGGTGACCGGAAGGGCCTGGTCCTCGGAGGCGGGCTGCTTCTTCACTGCGTAGCGCTTCAGGGCCAGGACGGCGAGGGCGGAGATAACCATGCCCACGATGATCGAGACGATGAACATGGCCACGTTGCCGATGGCGAAGAAGACGAACATGCCTCCGTGCGGGGCCTGGCTGGTGACGTGGAATCCCATGATCATGGCTCCGGTGACCCCGGCGCCGAGCATGCTGGCGGGGATGACGCGCAGCGGGTCCGCCGCGGCGAAGGGGATGGCGCCTTCGGAGATGAACGCCGCACCAAGCAGCCAGGCTGCCTTCCCGTTTTCCTGTTCCGCGGCGGAGAAGCGCTTCTTGTCCAGGGCGGTGGCCAGGGCCAGGGCCAGCGGGGGCACCATGCCGGCGGCCATGACCGCCGCCATGATCTCCCAGGGGGCCTGATTGGCCATCGACCCGGCCCCGAGACCGGCGACCGCGAAGGAATAGGCCACCTTGTTGATCGGGCCACCGAGGTCCACGGCCATCATGAGCCCCAGGATGAGGCCGACCAGGGCCGCGGCCGAGCCGGAGAGCGCCGAAAGCCAGCTGTTCAGGCCGTTGCTCAGGGCCGCGATCGGGCCGCCGAGGAAGAGGAACATGGCCCCGGAGGCGAGGATCGAACCGATCAGCGGGATGATCACCACCGGCATCAACCCGCGCAGCAGCTTGGGGACGCGCCAGTTGCCGATCCAGCGGGCCAGGACACCGGCGAGCAGCCCGCCGATGATGCCGCCCAGGAAGCCGGCCCCCATGAACCCGGCGACGGCGCCGGCGGTGAAGCCGGGAGCCAGGCCGGGGCGGTCGGCCAGCGCATAGGCGATGTATCCGGCGAGGACTGGGACCAGGAACCCCATGGAGAGGTTCCCGATCTTGAAGGCGACGGCGGCAAGGTAGATGTGCAGCCCGCCATCGGGCAGGTTGAACAAGTTGTTCTCCACCGATACCTGGTCGGCGACATCGGAGATCTCGTAGCCGCCGAGCAGGAAGCCCAACGCGATGAGCAGCCCCCCGCCGGCGACGAAGGGGATCATGTAGCTGACCCCGGTCAACAGCGAGCGCTTCAGTGCGGCACCGACCCGTTCCCGGCCTTCCGGGGCGGAATCGGTATCCGCGGTTCCCGCGCCGGTGGGCACGCGGCGGGCCTGCGGGTTGTCCGCGGCGGCCAGGGCATCGGCGACGAGCTTGGCCGGCTCGTCCACGCCCCGCTTCACGGGGACCTGGATGACGGGCAGCCCGGCGAAACGCTCCTTGTTCTTCACGTCGACGTCGACCGCGAAGATCACCGCATCCGCGGCCGCGATGACTGCCGGGTCCAAGGGGGTCGACCCGGAGGAGCCCTGGGTTTCTACCTGGAGGTCGACCCCGGCGTCGGCCGCCGCGGCGACGAGCGAATCCGCGGCCATGTAGGTGTGGGCGATCCCCGTGGGGCAGGCAGTCACCGCGACCAAGGTGCGGCGGGTGGAAGGCCCGGTCGCCGGTTCCGGGGCGGCGGTGGCTTCCACGGGAGCCTGCGCGGCGGGGGCGGGGGAGATGGCAGCGTCCACCAATGACACGATCTCGGCGGCGGCGCCCGCGGAGCGCAGTGCTGCGGTGAAATCCTTCTTGACCAGCGAACGGGCCAGTTTGGAGAGCAGCTTCAGGTGTTCCTGGTCGGCACCCTCGGGGGCGGCAATGAAGAACACCAGGTCGGCGGGCCCGTCCTTGGCCCCGAAGTCGACGGCCGGTGCCAGACGGGCCATCACCAGGGTGGCCCGGGTGACCGCCGTCGAGCGGCAGTGCGGAATGCCGATCCCTCCGGGGACACCGGTGGCCGTCTTGGATTCGCGGGCGATGCCATCGCCGGCCAGGGCCTCCGCACTGGTGGCACGACCTGCCTCGGTGACGACCGCGGCGAGTGCGCGGATGACCTCGGCGCTGGTGGTGCCGAGGTCCCGGTCCAGCAGGACCAGATCGGCGGTGATGAGCTCGGACATGGTTATTCCTTAGCGGTCTGGGGTGCGGCGGACCGGGGGCCGCCGATCGGGGAGGGGGGCAGTTCCGTGATGGTGACGGAATCCGGGCTGGTCTGTTCCGGGGTGGGGATCAGCGAGCCGGGCAGCGAGGTGGCTGCCGCCCCGTAGGCCACGGCCCAGCGCAGGCAGTCGGTGGCTGCTGCGCCGCGGTCGTGGGCGATGAGGTAGCCGGCGAGGGACGAGTCCCCGGCGCCGACGGTACTGCGGGCCTTCACCGGCGGATGTGTGGCCCACCAGGAGCCTGAGCCGGTGACGAGGACCGCTCCCCGGGCGCCCAGGGTGGCCAGGACCGCCCCGGTGCCCCGCTCGACCAGTCGCTGCGCCGCCGCGGCAGCCGACTCCGGGCACGCCTCCAGTTCCGCCGCGCTGTGGCTCCCGGCCAGGCTAGCCAGTTCCTCGGCATTGGGTTTGATCAGATCGGGAAGCGGGCCGGCTCCTGCATACAATTCGGTCAGCGGGGCCTCGGAGGTGTCGACGGCGATCAGCGGGCAGTTCCCTCCGAGGGAGTCGTGCAGGTGGTTGATGATTCCCGCGTAGTAGCCGGTCGGCAGGCCCGGGGGCAGCGAGCCGGCCAGGACGACCCAGGACGATCCGTTGGCGGCCCGGACCAGTGCCTCGGTGATGACTGCCTGGTGGGCGGCGTCGATGGTGGGGCCCGGCTCGTTGACTTTCGTGGTGGTGCCGTCGGGTTCGGTGACCGTGACGTTGCTGCGCAGTGGTTGCCCGATCGGCAGGGCCCGATGAGGCAGATGGTCGATGCCGAGGCCGATCACCACGGGATCCGTGGCGTCCCCGGGCAGCACGGCCAGTGTCGGGACCCCCGCGGCGACCAGCCCCCGGGTGACGTTGACCCCTTTTCCTGCGGCCTGGGCGTCGGCGCGGAGGGCACGCTGCACGGCGCCCCGGACCAGGGTGGCCCCCAGGTCGATGGTGCGGTCCATGCTGGGATTGGCGGTGAAGGTGGTGATCATGCGAGCGTCACCTCCACGTCGGCCCGGTCCAGCGCCGCCGCCAGTTCGGGGCCCGGCGCCGTGTCGGTGACCAGGGTGTCGATCTGCTCCAGGGCGGCGAAGCGGATGAGGGTCTGTTCCCCGAGCTTGCTGGAGTCGGCCAGTACGACGACGCGGCGCGCGCAGGCGACGATCGCCGATTTCACCGCGGCCTCCAACGGATCGGGGGTGCTCAGCCCGAAATCGGCGTCGACGCCGTTGGCGCCGATGAAGGCGATATCCGGGCGCAGGGCACGGAACTGGTCGATGGTCGAGGCCCCGGTCGCTGCGCTGGTCAGGGCGCGGACGCGACCGCCGATGACCTCGAGTTGGAAGGAACCGCTGGCGGCGACCCGGTAGGCGACCGGGACGGAATGCGTGAGCACCAACAGGTCCGCGGCCCGGGAAGCGCCCAGGCTGGAGGCCATCTGCTGGGCGAACAGTTCCGTCGTCGTTCCGGCATCGAGCACCACCGAGGTGGCTCCGGCCGGCAGCAGGTCAACGGCCGAAGCGGCGATACGGGACTTCTGTTCGTGGTTCAACGAGGTCCTGACGCTGAGGCTTTCCTCCACGGTGCTGGTGGTCCGCCCGGCGACTGCTCCGCCGTGGACGCGGCGCAGGACCCCCTCCTGCTCCAGCTGGGCCAGATCCCGGCGGACGGTTTCGCGGGTGATATCCAGTTGCCGCGCCAACTCGGCGACGGTGACCCGACCTTGGTCGGCGACGCGGTCGCCGATCAAACGGTGCCGTTCCTCGGCAAACATGGCGTTGTCCCTTCGGTGGTCTCCATCACAATGAATCTGTGTTTCGTTGACTTTAGATGGTCCTTGAAGTGCAAGTCAACAGAAAAACAGAAATACACACATAAACGGGCTTATGTGGGGAAGGGTCCCGTCTGCCCACATGGTGTCCTTCAACGATGGCTTGCCCCGGCGCCCGCGCTGCGGTTTGCTAGGGGGATGGCCTCTTTGATCGAAGACTACGCACTTCTTTCCGACCAGCGCACCGGTGCGCTGGTGTCCGAATCCGGCAGTGTCGACTGGCTCTGTTTCCCCCGCTTCGATTCCGATGCGGCATTCACCGCCCTGCTGGGCGATTCCGAGCACGGTCGCTGGCTGCTGGCCCCCGCCGGCGCGGCCGACGACTGCGAGTCGGACCACCCTGCCCGACGCTCCGAGCGGATCAAGGCGGCCCGGGCCGCAGGGGTCGAGGACGCCGAGTCGGCCGGCGGCCCGGCCGATGACGGACGCCCCGTCGTCGTCCAGCGCACCTACATCGACTCCACCTTCGTGCTCAGGACCCTCTGGAAGACCTCCGAAGGCCAGGTGCTGGTCACCGATCTGATGCCGGTCGGCGCTCGGAGGGCATCGATCGTACGCCGGGTCGAAGGACTCGTGGGCAGCGTGACCATGCACCAGGAGATCAGCTTCCGTTTCGGCTACGGGTCGGTGATCCCCTGGGTCCGCCGCCATGAAGACGCCTCCACCGGGGTGAGCTCGATCGTCGCGATGGCCGGGCCCGACGCCATGGTGCTCCACGGCGACCGGCTGCCCCACGGGGAGGGCCACCGCCACCTCGGGGACTTCATCGTCTCGGCCGGCGAAGCCGTCGATTTCGAGCTGAGCTGGTTCCCCTCGCACCGCAAGGTCCCCTCACGCATCGATCCCGGGTCGAGCATCCAGGAGACCATCTCCTACTGGCAGCGCTGGTCCCGGGACATTCCTGCCCAGGAGTCCTACCACGAGGTCGTCAAGCGCTCGCTGCTGGTGCTGCGGGCGCTGACCCACGAAACCACCGGCGGGATCGTCGCCGCGCCGACGACCTCGCTTCCGGAGGACTTCGGCGGGGAACGGAACTGGGACTACCGCTTCTGCTGGCTGCGTGACGCCGCCCTGACGCTCGAGGCGATGATGACCCACGGCTACGAGAAGGAGGCGCTCAACTGGCGCGACTGGCTCCTGCGCGCCGTGGCCGGGGACCCCGAGGACCTGCAGATCATGTATGGGTTGGCCGGGGAGCGGCGGCTGCCCGAACGCGACCTGGACCATCTGCCCGGGTACGAGGGCTCGCTGCCGGTGCGCGTGGGGAACGGAGCCGTGGACCAGTACCAGGGTGATGTCGTCGGCGAGGTGCTCGTGGCGCTGGAGAAGCTGCGGAACATCGGGGGCGTGGAGGACCACTTCTCCTGGCCCCTGCAGAAGACCCTGCTCGGGTACGTGGAACGGCACTTCGACCATAAGGACCACGGCATCTGGGAGATGCGCGGGGACCTGCAGTATTTCACCCACTCGCGGGTGATGATGTGGGCCGCGTTCGACCGTGGCGTGCGGGCGGTGCGTGAACACGGGCTCGACGGCGACGACGCCTCCTGGGCACAGCTGCGCGACCGCCTCCACGCGGAGATCATGGAGCACGGCTTCAACACCGGGGAGAACTGCTTCACCCAGACCTACGGTGACACCGAGGTCGACGCCTCGCTGCTGGTGCTGCCCCAGGTCGGGTTCATCGATTACAACGATCCGAAGATGCTAGGAACGGTGGAACGCCTCGAACGCGATCTGATGGACGAGTCGGGATTGCTCCTGCGGTACAGGACCTCCGCGGGACATGACGGCCTGGCCGGTGACGAGCATCCCTTCATGGCCTGCTCGTTCTGGCTGGTGGAGCAGTATGCCCGCACGGGGCGCATCGACGATGCCAGGTCCCTGATGGACCAGCTCGTGGGGTATTCCAACGGACTGGGGCTGCTGGCCGAGGAATACGACACCGTCAGTGGGCGGATGGCCGGGAACTTCCCGCAGGCCTTCTCGCATCTGACCCTCATTCGTGCGGCGGATGCGATCAACGGATACTCCCTGCGCAACCGCTGACCCGCCGCCGGGGGAGTGACGAACTGGTTACTCATGGGTAACATGAGGGCATGCACATGATCTTCCGCCTCCTGCTCATGCTCCTGCAGGCCCGACGCCGGCCGAAACTCGACCTTTTCGACGTCGATTCGATGCCGATGCGTGCCCTGCTCACCGACATCGACGTGGCCGGGCACATCAACAACGGCATGTACTTCTCGATCTTCGACCTGGGACGGTTCGATCTGATGGTCCGCGCCGGGGCGTGGGACACGATGAAGCGCCGCCGTTGGACCCCGGTGGTCCAGGCGGAGACCATCACGTTCAGGAAGTCGGTGGTCTTCAACCAGAAGTTCAGCGTGGAAACACGGATCGCCGGCATGGACGAACGCAGCATCTACTTCGAGCAGCGGATCGTCTCCGGCGGCGAGATCTATGTCAGCGCACTGATCTGCACCCGCCTGTTGGGGCGCCAGGGGCCGCTGACCAATGAGGAGATCCTCACGGCTTTCGGTGCCGAAGTCCCCGAGGACCTGCAGCTGCCCGAGTGGGCGACGCAGTGGCGCGAATCGACGGCGCTTCCCGGGGCGCGCAAACCGGCCCCGCACACGTGGGGGCGGCGGGTCCGCAGCTAGACGGGTCCCGCAGCGTGGACAGGCCCGCCGGGTCGGTGCAAAAATCGGGACATGACCGATGCTCCGGCCACGGGCCCCGCCGCGCGCGTGCTGCGCGACTTTGCCGCCGATGATGCGGCATTCGTCGCGACGCTGGCCGGCGATCCCCGGGTGACCCGCTATGTCGGCAACGGAGAGCCCTGGAGCCCCGGATACACCGGCCGGCGCGTCCGCGACGCCCTCGGTGGCCTCCCGGGCGGGGACCCGGGCGCCGTGCGATGGTTCATCGGCCTCGAAGACGGCCATCGCGTGGGTCTGTTCGTCTCCTCGCGCCGTGGTCCCGCCGTGGAGATCGGGTACTGGGTCCACCCCGGGTCCTGGGGGCGGGGGATCGCCGGCTGGATGCTCGGTGCCGCCCTGGATCCGATCCGTTCGGTCTTCGGCGGGCGGGCCCTGCTGGGACGGGTCCTTCCGGGGAACGAGGCCTCGATCCGGGTGCTGGAATCCCACGGTTTCCGGCCCGAGCCCGCCGAGGGGGCCGAACTTCGCTTCGTCCGCCCGGCCGCCGCGTCCGGCCCCTAGGTCCCGATACGCCTAGGCCTCGAGGGCGAAGTCCGCGAGTTGTTCGCGGATGCCATCGAAGTGGCGATGCATCAATCGTGCGGCGGCGTCCTTATCCTTGGACTGGACCGCCCCGAGGATGTCGCGGTGGATCTGGGCCGTCTCGGGCAGGGTGGTCCCGGAGGTGTTGCCCCCGAGGCCGTCGATGGCTTCGTGGATGGTGCGGTAGACCTGCCAGAAGACTCCCAGCAGGTTGGTCAGCAACTCGTTCTCCAGGCGGGAGAACAGGAGCCGGTGGAACTCCTGGTCGACCTCGACGAAGGTCCGCCCGTCGGCGGCCAGGACCTCCATCCGGGCGACCAGGGCCTCGAGCTCGTCCAGATGGGCGTCATCGAGGGAGTCGATCGCGGAACCGATCAGGCCGGACTCCAGGGCCTGCCTGACTTCGACGAGTTCATGGGCCTCATGACCCTTATGGCGCAAGGACATCCGTCCGCGGAACGTCAGGCTGTCGGCCAGGGCGACCAGGTTGTTGGCGGCGACGAAGGTGCCGAAGCCGTGGCGGATCTCCACCACCCCGAGGGCCTGCAGGACCTTGATGGCCTCGCGCAGGGTGTTGCGGCCCACGCCGAGCTCCGCGGTCAGGACGGCCTCGGTGGGTAGTGCGTCCCCGGCCCTGAGTCCTCGATCGATGATGAGGTCCATGAGGTCCGTGGTCAGGGCGCGCAGGCGTTCCTGGGCGCCGAGTCGGATATGACGTGCGGGAGCGCTCAAGGCGGGCTTCCTTCCTCGGGGGAGGGGCCGGGGTGATCGGTCCCTTGACGGATGACTCTTTCGAATGTGGGCAACACCACTTGACCATCATCTGTGATGACGCTTACAGTCTACATGAATACGTCGGACATCCTACGTCCGACTTCTCATCGTACAGAAGAGGTAAACCGTGCCCCTCAATAACCTGGTGGCCAAAGAAGGCAGCCGACGCAACTTCCTCAAGGTCTCCGGACTGATGGGGGCCGCCGCAGCATTCTCGGCCGGTATCGCGGCGTGCAGCAGCACCGATTCGGCAGGGGCCGGCGCAGCGTCCGGGGCGGCCGGCACGGGGACGATCGAGGCCGGCATCTCCTATGCCTTGTCGACGGGATTCGACCCGATGACCTCCTCGGGGGCCACCCCGTTCGCCGCGAACATGCACATCTTCGAAGGGTTGGTCGATCTGCACCCGGCCACCCGTGAGCCCTACCTGGCGCTGGCCGCCGCGGAGCCGAAGGAAGTGGATGAGACCACGTGGGAGGTCAAGCTCCGCTCCGACTCGACGTTCCACAACGGCGATGACGTCACCGTGGACGACGTCGTCTACTCCTTCGAGCGCGTGATCGATCCCAAGAACGCCTCGTTGTTCGCCCAATTCGTGCCATTCATCAAATCGGTCAAGGCCAAGGGCGAGGACACGGTGGTCTTCAAGCTCAAGTACGCCTTCCCGCTGTTCGCCACCCGCATCTCCGTGGTCAAGATCGTTCCGGAGAAGGTGGCCTCCAAGGACCAGGCAGGCTTCGACGCCAAGCCGATCGGCTCGGGCCCGTACCAGCTAGTCTCGGCCACCAAGGACGACAAGATCGTCTTCAAGGAGTTCGAGGACTACAACGGCGACTACCCCGCCGGCGCCGCGGACATGACCTGGTACCTGCTCTCCGACGCCGCCGCCCGGGTCACGGCCGCTGAATCCGGTCGCGTTGCCGCCATCGAGGACGTCCCCTACCTGGATATGGACCGGTTGGATTCGAAGATCAACGTCGAATCGGTCCAGTCCTTCGGTCTGTTGTTCCTGATGTTCAACTGCACCAAGGCCCCCTTCGACAAGAAGGAGGTCCGCCAGGCGCTGCACTATGGCATGGACACCGAGTCGATCATCAAGACCGCGCTGCTGGGCAACGCCAAACCGGCCACCTCCTACGTCCAGGACACCCACCCGCAGTACGTGGAGGCCGATACGGTCTACACCTACGACCAGTCCAAGGCCGAGTCGCTGCTCAAGGAAGCCGGCGTCACCTCGCTGGAGTTCGAGCTGCTGACCACCGACACCTCCTGGGTCAAGGACGTCGCCCCGCTGATCCTGGAATCCTGGAACAAGGTCCCCGGCGTCAAGGTCACCCTACGGAGCCTGCAGTCCGGGGCCCTGTACGACGAGAACGTCGACTCCGGCAAGTTCTCGGTCGTGGCGGCCCCCGGTGACCCCTCGGTCTTCGGCAACGACATGGACCTGCTGCTGAGCTGGTTCTATCGCGGCGATGTGTGGCCCAAGAACCGCTTCCGCTGGAACAAGACCGCCGAGTACAAGACGGTCCAGAAGAAGCTCGACGAGGCCGCGACGGCCCAGGACGAATCGACGGCGAACGAGGCCTGGAGCGAGATCATCAACATCCTCGCCGAGGAGGCACCGCTCTACCCGATCTTCCACCGCCAGCTGCCCACCGCCTGGGACGAGGACAAGCTGGAGGGGTTCAAGCCGCTGCCCACCACCGGTGTGTCCTTCATGGGAGTCACCCCCACGGCCTAGCGCCGACCCGGTACGGGGTGGCGCCGGACCTCCGTCCGCGCCACCCCGTACCGGACTTCTTCGAGCACATCCTTCCCCGACACATGGGAGTTCAACCGTGGGAACCCTCCTGCGACTCTTGCTACGCCGCCTTGCCGCGCTTCCGCTCATGATCCTGGGCGTCACGTTCCTGGTGTTCGTGATCCTCAAACTCTCCCCCGGGGACGAGGCCACCCAGGCCCTCGGTGAGGGCGCCAGCAGCGAAGCCAAGGAAGCCTACCGCGCCGAACGCGGTCTGAACCTGTCACTGCCCGTGCAGTACATCGCCTTCCTGGGCCGCTTGCTGACGCTGGACTTCGGGGTCACCACCCCTCCATCGCGCCCGGTGGCCGGCATGATCGCCCAGGCCTTCCCGCTGACCTTGCAACTCACCGCCTTCGGCGTGCTGATCGCCGTGGTGATCTCCCTGGTCTTCGGCGTGCTCGGTGCGCTCTACCGGGACCGGCTGCCCGACCAGCTGATCCGCGTCTTCTCCATCGCCGCGGTGGCCACGCCGTCGTTCTGGCTGGGCATCCTGCTCATCCAGTGGCTGGCCCTGGGCAAGAACCCGCTCTTCCCCTCCGGCGGCATGGCGGGACCGGGAGAGGGGCTGGGCGGCTGGCTGGCGCATATGACCCTTCCTGCCTTCGCCCTGGCGATCCCCGTGTCGGCCTCACTGATCCGCGTGGTGCGGACCTCCATGGTGGAGGAACTGGACAAGGACTACGTCCGCACGGCCATCGGCAACGGCGTACCGCGCAACGAGGTGATCAGCCGCAACGTCCTGCGCAATGCGCTGGTCACCCCGGTCACCGTGCTGGGCCTGCGGATCGGCTATCTGCTCGGCGGCGCCGTCGTGATCGAAATGATCTTCTCCCTGCCGGGCATGGGTCAGCTGATCCTCAACGGCATCACCGCCCACGACACCAATCTGGTCCAGGGGGTGGTGCTGGCCATCGCCGTGACGTTCGTGCTGGTCAACATCCTGGTGGACCTCGTATACCTCTTGATCAACCCCCGCATTAGGACGGTGTAACCGATGGCTCCCTTGGCACCACGCAATGCCCTGGTGGCGCGCCTGAGTTCCGGCGCCACCCGCTTCACCTCACTGACCACCGGTTCGAAGATCGCGCTGGGCTTCCTGGTGGTCATCATCCTGGCCGCGGTCTTCGCCCCGGTCCTCGCCCCGCACGACCCGCTGCTCTCCGGGATGCCTGCGCAGAAGCCCAGTGCCGAGAACCTCTTCGGCACCGACCGGCTCGGTCGCGACATCTTCTCCCGCTTGCTTTACGGCGCCCGTTCCTCGCTGGTCATCGGCCTGGGCTCGGTGGCGTTGGCCCTGCTGGCCGGCGGGCTGCTGGGTTCGCTGGCGGCCACGAGCAGCAAGGCCACCAACGAAGTCATCATGCGCATCATGGACATGCTCATGGCCTTCCCCGGCAACGCGCTGGCCGCCGCACTGCTGGCCTCCCTGGGGAACTCCATTCCGGTGATCATCATCGCGATCGCGATCATCTACACCCCGCAGATCGCCCGGGTGGTCCGCGCCAACGTGCTCTCCCAGTGGGACGAGGACTACTCCCGCGCGGAACGCGTCATCGGTGCCGGTCGCTTCCACATCCTGATCAAGCACATCATGCGCAATACCGCGGCCCCGGTCCTGGTCTTCGCCACGGTCATGGTGGCCGACGCGATCATCCTCGAGGCCTCGCTGTCCTTCCTCGGTGCCGGCGTCCAGGACCCCGACCCGTCCTGGGGCAACGTGATCTCCTACGGGCGCACCCTCGTGCTCAACGGCGCCTGGTGGGCCACCACCTTCGCCGGCCTGGTCATCCTGCTGACCGTCCTGGCATTGAACATCCTCGCCGAAGGGATGACCGACGCCCTGGTGAACCCGAAGCTGCGTGGCAAGTCCAAGGGCTCCGATACCGCCAGTGTCGAGGTCGAAGCCGCCGGTGACTCCACCGTCCGCCGTGTCACGGAGGAACTGACCGTCCCCGACGCCGAGGATGACGGTTCCGACGTGCATGACCTCGAAGCCGGCAGCAGCCGTCCGGGGGACCTCTCGGCAGCCGTCGGCGCCGGAAGCTCCCCCCGTGGGGATGCCGAGGCCGACCGCCGACGCCTGGCCCGGGAACTGGACCGGCTGGCGTCGGTGGAATCCGCCCGCACCGACCGGCTGCAGCTGGCCGGCGGCGGGACCGATGCCGGCACGGTGCTCGAGGTCAGCAACCTCTCGATCCGCTTCCCGGAACGCTATGGCCGGACCCGCATCGTGGACAACGTCTCCTTCACCGTCCACGAGGGCGAAACCATGGGCCTGGTCGGGGAATCGGGTTGCGGCAAGTCCATCACCTCGTTGGCGATCATGGGCCTGCTGCCGGACAACGCCCGGATCACCGGATCCATCCGCTTCGGCGACCGCGAGCTGCTGCCGGACGACGGAAGGGGTGGAACCCTGGCCGGGGATGCCACGGTCTACAAGGGGCTGCGCGGTTCACAGATCGCCATGGTCTACCAGGACGCGTTGTCCTCGCTGAACCCCGCCATGCTCATCAAGGACCAGCTCGGACAGCTCACCCGCCGCGGCGGCCGGAAGACCCCCGCGGAATTGCTGGAACTGGTCAAGCTGGATCCCTCGCGCACGCTGAAGTCCTATCCGCACGAGCTCTCCGGAGGCCAGCGCCAACGGGTGCTCATCGCCATGGCACTGTCCCGTTCGCCCAAGCTCGTGGTCTGCGACGAGCCGACGACGGCGCTGGACGTGACCGTGCAGAAACAGGTCGTCGATCTGCTCAACGAACTCCGTGAACAGTTGGGGTTCGCCATGGTGTTCGTCAGCCACGACCTGGCCTTGGTGGCCTCGTTGGCCCACCGGGTCACGGTCATGTATGCCGGCCAGGTGGTCGAATCGGGCCCCGTCAACGCGCTGTTGACGAACCCGACGCACGAATACACCCGGGGCCTGCTCGGGGCCGTGCTGTCCATCGAATCGGGGGCCGAACGACTCCACCAGATCCCCGGGACCGTGCCGTCCCCGAACGACTTCGGCGAGGGGGACCGGTTCGCCGACCGCTCCACGCTGCCGGGGGCCGATTCGTCCCGTCAACTGGTCCTGACACCGGTCGGCGGCAACGAGAGCCACCTCTGGGCCAGCCCGCAGGACAGGGCGCCGGACCCGGCCGCAGGAACCACCACGAAGGGAGTACGGCCATGAGCCAGACGGCATCGGAACAGCAGGCCACCCCGGTCATCGAACTGAAGGACCTGCACGTCCATCACCGGGCCCGTTCCGGCAAGGCGTTCAAACCCTTGATCGTCAAGGCGGTGAACGGCGTGGACTTCACCATCGGCCGCGGTGAGACCGTGGGCATCGTCGGGGAATCCGGCTGCGGGAAGTCGACACTGGCCAACGTCCTGGTGGGGTTGCAGCCGCCGACCTCCGGGGAGGTGCTTTTCCGTGGGAAGCCGGCACTGAAACGCAACGCCGCCCTGCGCAAGGAATTCGGGCGCAGCGTCTCGGTCGTCTTCCAGGACCCCTCCACGGCACTGAATGCGCGCATGCAGGTCCGCGACATCCTGATGGACCCGCTGACCGTGCATGGGATCGGGAGCCTGGCCAGCCGCGGCCGGAAGGCCGCCGAGCTGCTCGAACTGGTGGGCCTGCCGGCCTCCGCCGGGGCCGCCGTGCCGAACCAACTCTCCGGCGGACAGCGACAGCGGGTGGCCATTGCCCGGGCACTGGCCCTGGACCCGGATGTCATCGTGGCCGACGAGCCGACCTCGGCCCTGGACGTCTCGGTGCGGGCCCAGGTGCTGAACCTGCTCTCGGACCTGAAGACCGAACTGAACCTGGGCATGGTGTTCATCTCCCATGACATCCAAACCGTCCGCTACGTCTCCGACCGGATCTGTGTCATGAATGCCGGGGAGATCGTCGAGCAGGGGCCCGCGGCCCGGGTCTTCGACGCCCCGACGAACGACTACACCCGCAAACTGCTCGGCGCGGCCCCCTCGCTGCTCCACGCAGGCTAGCCGGGCCCGTTCCCGCCAGCCGAGACCGGCGGCCGGTTCCGGCCGCCACCGATAAATTTCCCTCCAGTATCAAGCAGAACAGGAAACGCATTCCGTGACCGCAACATCGTCAGCACCCACCCGCACCTACTCCGGGGTCATCCCGCCGGTCGTCACCCCGCGCACCTCGGACGGGGCGATCGACACGGCCTCCCTGGAACGGGTCGTGGACCACCTGATCGACGGCGGGGTCTCCGGTCTGTTCGTCCTGGGCTCCTCCGGGGAGGTCCCGTACCTGACCAATGACGAGCGTGAGCTGGTCATGACCACCATTTCCGCCCGCAACAACGGACGGGTTCCACTGCTGGCCGGTGCCAGCGAACAGACCACCAACCGTGTCATCAACGAAGGCCTGCGCATGATCGAACTCGGGGCCGACGCCCTGGTCGTCACGACGCCGTTCTACGCGTTGTCCAACGCCGCCGAGATCGAAGACCACTTCCGTGCGGTGAAGAAGGCGACCGGGGTGGATCTCTTCGCCTACGACGTGCCGGTGCGCACCCACGCCAAGCTACCCCTGGACGTGGCGATCCGCCTGGCCGAGGACGGGGTCATCGTCGGGGTGAAGGATTCCTCCGGTGACGACGTGGCCTGCCGCCGCCTGCTGCTGGCCACCGCCCATATCGAAGGGTTCTGTGTCTTCACCGGACACGAGGTGGTGGTCGACGGGGCCTTGCTCGGCGGCGCCCACGGCGTCGTGCCCGGACTGGGCAACGTTGATCCGGCCGGATACCGGCGGATGTTCGATGCCGCCACGGCCGGGGACTGGTCGGCGGTCCGCGCCGAGCAGGACCGCCTGGCGAACCTGTTTGAGATCGCCTTCACCCCCGACTCCACCCGTGTCTCGGGCGGGGCCTCCGGACTGGGCTCCTTCAAGACCGCGCTGGTCCTGCTCGGGATCATCGAATCCAACACCATGAGCGTGCCCATGGCTTCGTTGAACGACGACGAAAGCCAGGCCATCGCCGCAATCCTGCGCCGGGCCGGATTGCTCTGATCCGCAGCCGGCGGATATCCGCCGGTTCATGCACCGGCCGGAGGACCCGCCGGGTTCCCGTCCGCATCCCCAGCGTGGAAGAATGCGGACGGGACCGGCAGGCCCCGCAGTCGTCGCCCCGAAGCACCTCCGCACAGAAGGACCGCAGCATGTCGCCCGAAGATTTCCTCTCCACCGTCCACGGGCGCCTGATCGTCTCCGCCCAGGCCTATCCCGGCGAACCGCTGCGCAACCCCCAGGCCATGGCACAGATGGCGGCCTCGGCGGTCGCCGGCGGGGCCGCGGCCGTGAGGGTCCAGGGCCTGGCCGACATCCAATTCACCCGGTCCGCCGTCGAGGTCCCGGTCATCGGCTTGTGGAAGGACGGGACCACAGGGGTCTTCATCACCCCCACGGCCCACCACGCCCTGGCGGTGGCCTCCGCCGGAGCCCACGTCGTGGCCCTCGACGGGACCCGCCGCCCCCGCCCCGACGGACTGACATTGGCACAGACCATCGCCCGGGTGCATGCGGAGACCCCGGCCCTGGTCATGGCCGACTGCGGGTCCTTGGACGATGCCCGAGCCGCCGTCGAGGCGGGGGCCGACCTCATCGGCACCACCCTGGCCGGCTATACGGACGAACGCCCGAAGACCGACGGACCCGACCTGCAGCTGCTGGCCGCGATCGCCGACGCAGGACTCGGGGCGCCGTTGGTGGCCGAGGGGCGCATCCACACCCCGGCGCAGGCCCGGGCGGCCCTCGACACGGGGGCCCACGCCGTCGTGGTGGGAACGGCCATCACCCATCCGACCAGCATCACCGGCTGGTTCGACGCCGCCCTTCCCCCAAACGGACCCCGATCATGAGCCCCACCGCAGCAGAAGGAGACCACATGGCCAGCAGCCTCAAGCATCCGAACGCACGCATCCTCATCGGGGAGGACGCCGAGGAAACCGGCCGTCTGGCCGCCCAGGTGCTTCTGGATGTGGTCACCACCGACCCGGCGGCAGTGATCGGCCTGGCCACGGGGTCCTCCCCCTTGCCGCTCTATTCCGCCCTGGCGGCCTCCGGCGCCGATTTCTCGGCGGTCTCGGGGTTCGCCCTCGACGAGTATCTCGGGTTGCCCGAGGGGCATCCGCAGTCCTATGCGGAAGTGGTGCGCACCGAGGTCACCGAACCATTGGGACTGGATCCGGCGCTGGTGCACACTCCGGATCCGCAGGGCGAGGACCACGCGGCCCGCGCGGCGGCCTACGACGCGGCCATCGCGGCGGCCGGAGGGATCGACGTGCAGATCCTGGGCATTGGATCAAATGGCCATATCGGATTCAACGAGCCCGGGTCCGCCTTCGACTCGCGGACCCGTGTGGTGCCGCTGGCCGAGAGGACCCGGCAGGATAATGCCCGCTTCTTCGGATCGTTGGCGGAAGTCCCGGACCAATGCGTCACCCAGGGGATCGGCACGATCTTCGAGGCCCGGCATCTGCTGCTGATCGCCCACGGCGCGCATAAGGCCGACGCCGTCCGACTGGCCCTGGAAGGACCGGTGGGCGAGCAGTTCCCGGCCTCGGTGATCCAGCGCCATCCCCAGGTCACCGTGGTACTGGATCGGGAAGCCGCGGCCCGACTGGGGCAGCGGGCAAGCGACTAGACGCGGACGGCCCGTCCGGCCTGGGGGCCGGACGGGGTCCTCCTAGCGGCCCAGGTGCCGGCGTGCCCGCAGGAGCAGGACGGCGGGGATCGCCAAGAGCAACAGCGGGAGCAACAGCAACAGGCCCTTCGGTGAGGTGACGATCGAGTCGGCGGAAACCGCGTTGGTGGATCCACGCAACTCCTCAGTCCCGCCGGCCAGTTCGGTCGAGCCGGAGAACAGTTCCGCGGTGCCGTCGGAGAGCTTCGTGTTGCCGTCGGCCAATTCGCCGGCCCCGTCATCGACCTTGCCGATGCCGGCCTGCAGGGTCTTCGACCCGGTATCGAGCTTGCCCAGGCCATCGCCGAGCTGGCCGGTGCCGGCCACCAGGCGTTCGGCCCCGGCATCGAGCTTGCCGGCCCCTGCGGCGAGCTTGCCGTTGCCCACGGCCAGTTCCCCGGCCCCATCACGGATCTTCACCGACCCTGCGGCGGCCTCCTCGGCACCGCTCACCAGATCGGGGGTCTTGCGGGCCAACTCGCTGGTCCCCTTATGGAGCTTGATGGAACCGGCGCCGAGTGCCTGGTTGCCCTCGGCGAGCTCCGAGGCCCCGGCCGCGACCCGGACGGACCCGGCGGAGAGCTTGTCGGCCCCCTTGGCGAGTTCCCCGGCGCCGGTAGCCAGTGCGGCATTGCCGGTGTCCAGTTTTTTGGCGCCCTTGTTGAGCTTGCCGGCACCGGTGGCCAGGGCGGCGTTGCCCTTGGCCAGCTTGGCGGCCCCCTGGTTGAGCTTGCCGGCACCGGTGGCCAAGGCGGCATTGCCCTTGGCCAATTCGGCGGCACCGTCGTTCAGCCGGTTGGCGCCGTTGTCGATCTCGCTCAGTCCCGCATACAGGCGGGCCGTCCCGTCCTTGAGCTCATCGGTTCCTGCGGCGAGTTCGCCATTGCCGGCAGCGATTTTCTGGGCCCCGTCATTGAGTTCCTTCAGCTGCGCCTTCAGCAGCCCCAGCGGGACCGCGCCCTGCGGTCCGTTGGCGGCATCGAGAAGTTTCTGCGTCCCGGCAGCCAGTTCAGCCGAACCATCGGCCAACTCGTGGGCGCCGGGGGCGGCCTCGGCCGTGCCTTCCTTCAACTGGGCGCTGCCGGCGAGGGCTTCCCCGGTGCCGGCGGTGAGCTTCTTGGCCCCTGCCGAGAGTTCATTGGCTCCGGTCGAGGCCTTCTGGGCGCCGGTGTTCAGTTCCTTGGTGCCCGCGGAGAGTTCATTGGCGCCGGTCGAGGCCTTCTGGGCGCCGGTATGCAGTTCCTTGGTGCCCGCAGAGAGCTCGGTGGAACCGGCGGCGGCCTTCTTGGCGCCGGCCTTCAGCTCCTGGGCCCCGTCGCCGAGCTTCTGGCCCCCGTCGCCGAGCTTAGTGGCCCCGGCGTCGAGTTCGTCCGCGCCGGCGGCGGCCTTCTTGGTGCCGTCGACCAGCTTCACGGCGCCGTCGTCGAGCTTCTTGGCCGCGCGGTCGGCGCGGCCGGCACCGGCGGCGACCTTCTGGGATCCGACGGCCAGGCGTTTGCCGCCGTCGGAGAGCTTCGTGGCCCCCTGGGCGGCCGTTCCTGCCCCCGTGGCCAGTTCGCCGGTGCCCGAGTGCAGTTCCTTGGCCCCGTCGTCCAGCTCCCCGGCGCCGTTGGAGGCGGTGCTGATGCCCTTGGAGAGCTTTGCTGCGCCGTCGTCGAGCTCCCCGGTGCCGTCGTGGAGCTTGATGGCACCGCTGGCAGCACGGGTGGCCCCGTTGTTCAGTTCGCTGATGCCGGATTGGGCCTGGCCCATTCCGTTGTCCAGTTTGGAGGCCCCGGTGGCCACCTGGCTCGAATAGATGACGTAGAACGCCAGGACGGCCACCAGGAACAGGCCCAGCAGGACGGTGATGATGGTGTGCATCAGCGAATGCTGCTTGGCAGCGTGATGAGCATGCATGCGTCTCCTCGAAGAGGTCGGATCGGGCTGGCCGGCCCAGCACCGTTCGGCATGGTGCCGCTGCGTGCTGGCCGGATCCAGTAACCGGATGGATTGGTCCGCGATGCCTCACCGGGTGGAAGGCGATCGCGGTGGCCCGAGCGGTGGATTTACGCAGCGGACAAACGTCGTTGGTTGTGACCTGCCTTACATTGAACCTACTGTCCGGTAGCTTTTCAAGGGGTTCGTGGAAAAAATCTACGAATCAGTAACAAAGTGCTGCCGCGAGCTCGACGCCGTAGCCTTCCGCCTCGCCGGGGTGCGCCTACACTGGTGATCATGTCCGATACCCATGCCCCCGCAGACGGCGTCCCCGCCGATCGCCACGATCTGATCAGGGTCCGCGGAGCCCGGGAAAACAACCTGCAGGACCTCTGCCTCGACCTGCCGAAACGGCGGATCACCGTTTTCACGGGGGTCTCGGGATCGGGGAAGAGTTCGCTGGTCTTCGGGACCATCGCCGCCGAATCCCAGCGGATGATCAACGAAACCTACAGTGCCTTCGTCCAGGGCTTCATGCCCACGCTGGCCCGCCCCGACGCCGACGTCCTGGAGGGGCTGACCACGGCGATCATCGTCGACCAGGAGCGCATGGGCTCGAACCCGCGCTCGACCGTGGGCACCGCAACGGACGCCAATGCCTTGTTGCGCATCATCTTCAGCCGACTCGCCGAACCACGGATCGGTTCTCCGCAGGCCTACTCCTTCAACGTCGCCTCGATCAGTGGTGCCGGGGCGGTGACCATGGAACGCGGGGGCAGGAAGGTCAAGGAGCGCCGGGAATTCTCCGTCACCGGCGGGATGTGCCAGCTCTGCGAAGGATCCGGCACCGTCTCGGACTTCGATCTCACCCAGTTGTACGACGCCGACAGATCCCTCAACGAGGGGGCGCTGACGATTCCCGGCTACTCGATGCAGGGGTGGCACGGGCGCATCCTGCGGGGCTGCGGATGGTTCGACCCGGATCGGCCGATCCGTGAATTCACCGAGCAGGAACTCGAGGACCTGCTCCATCGGGAAGCCACCAGGATCAAGGTCGAAGGCATCAACCTCACCTATCTGGGTTTGATCCCACAAATCCGCAAATCCATGCTCTCCAAGGGCCTGGACGCCATGCAACCGCATATCCGTGCCTTCGTGGAGCGTGCCGTCACACTGACCGACTGCCCCGACTGCGGGGGAACCCGGTTGAGCCAGGCGGCCCGCTCCTCACGGATCCGGGGCCTGTCCATCGCCGAGGCCTGCGCGATGCAGATCAGTGATCTCGCCGACTGGGTCGGCACCCTGGACGAACCCTCGGTGGCACCGCTGCTGGATTCATTGGCTGGGCTGCTGGCCTCGTTCGTGGAGATCGGGTTGGGCTATCTCTGCCTGGATCGGCCCAGCGGAACCCTCTCGGGAGGCGAGGCCCAACGAACGAAGATGATCCGCCACCTGGGATCGGCGTTGACCGATGTCACCTATGTCTTCGACGAGCCCACCGTGGGCCTGCATCCCCACGACATCGCGCGCATGAACCAGCTGCTGATGCGCTTGCGGGACAAGGGCAACACCGTCCTGGTGGTGGAGCACAAACCGGAAATGATCGCCATCGCCGACCATGTGGTGGATCTGGGGCCGGGGGCAGGATCCGGGGGTGGGCTGCTCTGCTACGAGGGGGACCTCGAGGGCCTGCGCCGCAGCGACACCCCCACCGGCCGGCACCTGGGCTATGTGGCGGCACTGAAGGAGACGCCACGGCGGGGGTCGGGAACGCTGGAGATCCGGTCAGCGGACCACCACAACCTCCGCGACGTCGACGTGGATATTCCGCTGGGGGTCCTTTGCGTGATCACCGGGGTGGCAGGTTCGGGGAAGAGCTCGTTGATCCACGGTTCCATCGCCGGCCGGGAAGGGGTCGTCACCGTCGACCAAGGGGCCATCAAGGGTTCGCGACGCAGCAACCCGGCGACCTACACGGGATTGCTGGAGCCGGTCCGCAAGGCGTTCGCGAAAGCCAACGGGGTCAAACCGGCGCTGTTCAGCTCCAACTCGGAAGGTGCCTGCCCGGCCTGCAACGGAGCCGGGATCATCTTCACCGAACTGGGCGTCATGGCGACGGTGTCCACCGTGTGCGAGGAATGCGAGGGCCGGCGCTTCCAGACGTCGGTACTTGACTACCGGCTCGGTGGCTGCAACATCAGCGAGGTGCTGACCATGCCGGTCGATGAGGCATTGGGCTTCTTCGCCGCCGGTGAGGCCAGGGTTCCGGCAGCGGTCAGGATCCTTGAACGGCTGCGCGAGGTCGGACTGGGCTACCTGGCGTTGGGCCAACCGCTCACCACCCTCTCCGGCGGCGAACGGCAACGGCTCAAACTAGCCAGCCGGATGGGGGAGGAAGGCGGGATCTATGTTCTGGACGAGCCCACCTCGGGGCTGCATCTGGCCGACGTCGAACACCTGCTGGGCCTGCTGGACCGACTGGTCGATGCGGGCAAGACCGTCATCGTGATCGAACACCACCAGGCCGTGATGGCCCACGCCGATTGGATCATCGACCTCGGGCCCGGGGCGGGACACGACGGCGGGACCCTGGTCTTCGAAGGGACCCCCGCCGAACTGGTGGCGGAGAGGGGAACGATCACCGGAGAACACCTGGCTGCCTACGTCCGCTCCTGAGGCCTGGTCCGTCAGGGAAGCTGCCACTCGGCGATGTCGGTGTCGGCATCGGCCAGCGTGAGCGATCCTTCCGGCTCGGGGATGTCCAGGACGAGGGTCCCATGGACCGAGGCGCCGGCCTTGAGCTCGGCGGGCAACGCCGTGCCGGCATTCTGGCAGGAGGCGGCAGCGGTGGTGCCCAGATCGTCGTCGAACCGGACATTATCGGTGGAGAAGAAGGACCACATCTGCGGGGAGAGGCGCAGCGGGCGCTGTGTCTCGTCGTCCGGGGCCGCGAAGGAGGCATCGATCTCCAGCACGGCGAAGGCGCCGTGATCGGGTTTCCCACCGTCGATCGGGCAGGTCTGCTTGACCGAGAGCGAGGTGACCGTCAAGGTGATTCGTGGTTCGGCTTCGGAACCCTGCAACGCCAGTTCGTCCCCCGGGGCGTAGAGGGGCAGACCGCGTTCACTGATGAGGCGCACCGGGGACTCATGGGCGGGGATGCTCGCCTCCGGGGCCCCGGAAGAGGAGGGGACCGTGTCGGCAGGGGTCCGCGTCACGGTCGGGGTGGCCTCATCCGGTGCGCCGGGATCGATCATGTTCCCGGCGGCGCAGCCGGTCAATAGTACGGCGATCGTCGTGATGCCGACCAGCCCCGTCAAGCGTGCGGCGGACCGTCCTGGATGCTCCAACATGCCCAACATTGTCTCCGACCGGACGCTGCTGTGTCGACACGGCCCCATGACGCGTAAACTCGGCCCCATGGTGCGTTTCTTCCTTCTGACCTTATTCGTCGTCCTGGCAGCGGCCGCCGTCGTGGCCGCCTCGTTCGGGACCACCGGCTGGGTTGTCCTGGGCGTGCTCGTGCTCCTGCTGGTCGGGCTGGGCCTGCATGACCTTTTCCAGACCAAGCATGCGATCCTGCGCAACTTCCCGGTGCTGGGACGCATGCGCTACCTGCTGGAGTCCATCCGCCCCGAGATCCAGCAGTACTTCATCGAGCGGAACACCGACGGCCGGCCCTTCGACCGGGACACCCGCTCGCTGATCTACACCCGCTCCAAGGGGGCCGATAGCCATAAGGCCTTCGGCACCGAACGTGATGTGAACTCGCAGGGCTACGAGTTCCTGCTGCACTCCAGCGCCCCGCTGGCCCCGCCCGAGGAGCACCACCGGGTGCGGATCGGCGGCCCGGATTGCCGCAAGCCCTATGACATCGCCCTGATGAACATCTCGTCGATGAGCTTCGGATCGTTGTCCAAGAATGCCGTCCAGGCGATGAACAAGGGCGCGGCCATGGGCGGATTCGTCCACGCCACCGGTGAGGGCGGTCTGACCAAGTACCACCTGGAGCACGGTGCCGACGTGTTCTGGGAAATCGGGTCGGGCTACTTCGGGTGCCGCGATGAACACGGCAGGTTCGCCCCGGAGACCTTCCGGACCAAGGCCGCCACCGACGCGGTCAAGGCCGTCACCATCAAGCTCAGCCAGGGCGCCAAGCCGGGCATCGGCGGCGTGCTGCCGAAGTCGAAGATCACCCCCGAAATCGCCGAGGCCCGCGGGATCCCCATGGACCGGGACTGCGTGTCCCCGGCCTCGCATTCAGCGTTCCACACCCCACGCGAGCTGATGGAATTCGTCGGAACGCTGCGCGAACTCACCGAGGGTAAACCGATCGGCTATAAGTTCTGCGTGGGTTCACGGACCGATGTCCTGGCCATGTGCAAGGCGATGCTCGATACCGGGATCACCCCGGACTACATCATCATCGACGGTTCCGAAGGTGGCACCGGTGCCGCCCCGTTGGAATACGAGGACCATATCGGCACCCCGCTGACCGAAGGCCTGATGCTGGTGCACAACGCACTGGTCGGTGCCGGTCTGCGGGACAGGATCCGCCTCGGTGCCGCCGGCAAGGTCGCCAGCGGCAGCGATATCGTCAAACGCCTCATCCAGGGCGCCGACTTCACCATGAGCGCCCGCTCGATGATGATGGCCACCGGCTGCATCCAGGCCCAGCTCTGCCACACCAACCGCTGCCCGGTCGGCGTCGCCACCCAGAACCCGCGGCTCATGCGGGCCGTCGACGTCGAGGACAAGGGCAACCGCGTCTACAACTACCAGAAGCTCACTGTCACCGAGGCCGAGCAGATCATGGCGTCCATGGGGGTCTCGACCCCGGCGAACCTGAACCAGCGGATGCTGCGCCGGCGGATCGACCATCTGACCACCAGCAGCTACGCCGCCCTGTACAACTGGTTGCGCCCCGGCGAGTTGTTGGAGGATCCGCCCCGGGGGTGGAGCGGGGACTGGGACGAGGCAGACGCCGACCATTTCGGCGAACATGCCCCCATCCCGTGGCTCCAGCCTTCGGGCGGCCCGGGAACCGGCGAGCCGGTCCGTTCCGGGGGACCACGGCGGGACCGGCCCGACATGGCGCGTTGGGATGAGACCAGTTCCATCGACCAGGTCCGGGTCGGCCCCTCGCGTGACGAGATGGATGACACCGACACCGGGAAGACCAAGCGGGTCGAAACCTCCGGCGTCCGCCCCGAATCCCGTCCCGGAGGCTAGCCGGGGATCCCCGGTCAGTCGACGGCGATGGCCGCGGCGATTTCCTGCTGGTCCACCTCTGCCGGATCCGTGGGGGACCACTGCGGCATGCGGTCCTTGTCGATGATCTGGGCGCGGATCCCTTCCGGTAGGTCGGGATGCTTCATCAGGTAGTCGGCCACCCGCAACTCCCGGGCCAGGGCCGAGGGCAGGTGGGCCTCGTCGCGGGCGGCACGGACCGCCCGCAGGGCCGTCTGTGTGGAGAGCGGGGAATTGCCCCGCAGGGCGGTGGCGGCCGTGGCGGCCCCCGGATAGGGGCTGGAATCGAGGCGTTCCAGGATGGCCGAGACGTCGTCGGCGGCGTAGGCCTGGTCGATCCATCCGGCCTCGGCCACCAGTGGCGCGGGCGGTGCCGGGGTGCCGTGGAGGATCTCCAGGGCGATGGAGACCTCCCCGGCCGGCAGCCCCACCAGATCGGGCAGCGCCGACAGGACCTCCTCGAAGGAGTCCTCGGAGATGCAGAAGTCGGCGAAGCCGGCATGGATCGCGTCCCCGGCCCCCATGGTCGAGGCGGTCAGGGCCAGATGCTCACCGAGCCGTCCGGGCGCCAGCCCCAGCAGGTGGGTTCCGCCCACGTCGGGGGAGTAGCCGATCCGTGCTTCGGGCATGGCGATGGAGGAGCGCGGGGTGACGATGCGGATCCCGGCGTGTCCGGCCAACCCGACCCCGCCACCCATGCACACCCCGTCCATGTAGGCGAGGACCGGTTTCGGGTAGGCGGCGATGAGTCCATCGAGGCGGAACTCCTCGGCCAGGAACGACAGGAACTCATGCTGCTTGCCGGTGGTGATGGCCGTATGGAAGGCCACGATGTCCCCTCCGGCACAGAATCCACGGGTCCCGGCCCCACGCAGTACGACGATGCCGACCTCGGGGTCCTCACGCCATAGCTCGAGCTGGTCGGTCAGGATCTTGACCATCCCCCGGGTGAGGGCATTGATCTGTCGAGGACGGTTCAACGTCAGCAGGCCGATGCCGTCCATGACCTCGACCAGGACGTCGTCATCGTCCGCGGCATTCGTTCCGTTGGTCAGTGTCATCGAAACCAGTCCCCTTGGTGCATCCTGCGTTGTTCCCATTCATTGAAGCTACCGCTCCCGGCGGGTGGAATCCCGAAGGCGGGCCATCGTGCCCGGCTGTGTCCCGTGGCTGCCGACCGAGGAAGGCCCGGGCCGGCTCAGGGGACGATGCTGATCTTGCGTAGCTCGGCGGCCAGCTTGTCCATGAAGACATCGACCTTGGGGCTTCTGGAATTGCCCAGTTGCAGGGCGAAGATGCTGCGGGCCAACCGGATCTCTGGAACATCCAGGACCACCAGCCCGGGGGGACGTTGCTGCATCGCCAGCGCCGGGACCAGGGCGGCCCCGAGACCGGCGCCGGCCAGATGCAGCGAGGCGTTGAAATCGTCGCAGTAGGCCACCACCCGCGGGTGCAGGTCGCAGGAGGCGAAGAGGCGGGAGATCACGGTGGCATCCGAGGTGCCGGCGTGGTGCATGATCCACGGCATATCGGCCAATTGGGCGGCGGAGACCTGGGCCCCCTCGGCGATCTTCCAGGACGCCGGGACGACCACGCGGAAATCGTCGTCGCCCAACCATTGCCGGTCCATGGTGCCGGGCCATCCCAGCCCTGTCTGGCCGACCTGGAAGACCAGGGCCAGATCCAGTTCGTTGCCGCTTTGCAGGCTGGCGATCGTCTGGTGCGGCTCCCCGACGCTGATGCGCAGGTTGATCCCCAGGTCGTTCCAGCCGGAGGAGCCCAGCAGCCGGGGCAGGGCGAAGGTGGCCAGCGAAGGGAAGATCCCCAGCCGCAGCTCCTCGACGGGGTGCTCCCCGGGCCGGCCGGCCGCCGTCGTGCTCGCCGCCAGGAGGGCGTCGATGTCGGTCAGGACCTTGCGGGCGTGCCGGGCCATCGTCGTGGCCGCTTCGGTCGGCTCGATGGCCCGGGCCGAACGCCGGAAGAGCGCGACGCCGGTATCGCGTTCCAGCGCCGTCATCTGTTGGGAGACGGCGGATGCCGTATAGCCGAGGGGGACCGCGGCCGCGGCAAAGGAGCCGTGCGCGATGACTTCCAGCAGGGTGTGCAGATGCACCGGGTTGACCAACAGCACTCCTGGGTGTCGAGGTGGGGGACAGCAAGCAATGTTATGCCATGCTAGTCTTCGTCGTCCTCGCGCTCGGCTTCCTGCTCATCGTCGAGTTCCCATTGCGAGGCCAGCGTCTCGTCCTCGGAGTCGCCCTCCACGGACTCTCCGCCGTCCTCCAGATCATCCACGACCAGATAGCTGTGTCGGCGCAACGGGTCGATGCGGTCCATGGTCTCCGGGTTGTCCGAGGAGCCGTCCTCGGGGGTGCCGTAGCGCCCGTCTTCGGGCTCATCGAGATCGTCGTCGGGCTGTTCGTCGAACACCGTCTCGTCGTAGATTCCGCTCATGGCCGTCGCCCTCCTGGTCCGCGTGCCGGGCCTGATGCCCGGGGCACGTCTGACTCCTCCAGCGTAGGACGTGGGGCCCGCAATGGGAACGGGCCTCAGCCGGTCAGCCCCATGGCCTGGGCGGTGAGCTTGATCGAGGTGAGCCGGTCGGCCGCCGTGGAGGCGTTGTGGACGGTGATCAGTTCGTCGGCGCGGGCGCTGTGGGCGAAACCCTCGAGGTAGTCCTTCACGGCGTCCGGGGTGCCGACGGCGGTGTACGCCATCATCTTCAGGATCTGCTCGCCCGCGGCGGACTCCATCAACAGGTCGATCTCGGGTTCGGTGAAGGGGACCTCCCGGCCGCGACCGAGGAACATGGCGACCCGGTCGCGCCGGGACTGCTCCATCTGGGCCTGGGCCTGCTGGTTGGTTTCGGCGGCCACGACCCCCACCCCGGCGATGACATGCGGTTCCGCCAGCTGCTCGGAGGGCTGGAAGTTGTCCCGGTAGGCCGCGACGGCCGCATGCAGGGCATCGGGGGCGAAATGCGAGGCAAAGGAGTAGGGCAGTCCGAGCTGGGCGGCCAGCTGGGCTCCGAACAGGCTCGAACCCAGGATGTACAGCGGCACGTTGGTCCCGGCCCCGGGGACGGCGGACACCGTGGGGATCCGGGAGTTCCCGGTGAGGTAGCCCTGCAGTTCGAGGACATCGTGGGGGAAGGCGTCCGCTGCCGCCGGATCACGGCGCAGCGCACGGAACGTGGCCTGGTCGGTTCCCGGGGCACGCCCCAGCCCGAGGTCGATGCGCCCGGGGAACAAGGTCTCCAGGGTCCCGAACTGTTCGGCGATGACCAGTGGGGAGTGGTTGGGCAGCATCACCCCGCCGGAACCGAGCCGGATCGTGGAGGTCTGCTGGGCGATATGGCCGATCAGGACCGAGGTGGCGCTGGAGGCGATGTTGGCCATGTTGTGGTGCTCGGCATACCAGATGCGCGTGTAGCCTGCGGCTTCGGCGGTCTGCGCCAGTTCGACGGACCCCCGGAAGGTGTCGGCGATGGAGCTTCCTGCGGAAACGGAAGCAAGGTCAAGAAGGGAAAGGGGAATACTCACACCGGCGTCAACCCGTTCGCGGCCCCGAACATTCCCCGGGGGCGCCGCCCTCAGGCCCCGGCGATGAAATCCTCCACCCACCGGGCCGTGGCGGCCAGTCCGCCGAAGGTATAGAAGTGCAGTCGCACCTCACCGTGGGTCGGCGGGTCCAGGCCGGCGGCCAGATGGTGGACGAACCGGTCCGGCCCCGCGGTGCCCAGCAGGTTGGCCAGCGAGAAACCGTATTGTTGGGCGATTCCCGCCGAGGACGAGATGCCGAAGCGGCGGGCGTAGCTCAGTAGGCGCCTGATGCCGGCCGGGCCGGGCACGCCGATCCTGACGGGCAGGTCGATGCCGCGACGGCGCAGCTCGGCCAGCCAGGAGAGCACCGCGCGCGAGTCGAAGCCGAACTGGGTGATGATGGACCCCGACAACGAGGCCTCCTGCAGCGCGGTCGCCTTGTTCTGGAGGGAGGCCCATAAGGTCGCGTCATCGATGTCCGGATGCCCCTCGGGGTAGCCGGCGATGGCGACCGCTCCCACGCCGTGGGCCTGCAGGCGCCCGGAGGTGATCAGGGACAAGGCATCGGGGAACGGGCCCAGTGGCTCCACCGGATCCCCACCGACGACGAAGACGTCGGTGACCTGGGCCTGCCCGACCAGCAGGTCGAGGAATTCGTCGAGTTCAGCCCCGGAGACCAGCCGACGGGCGGAAATATGGGGGACCGGTTCGAGTCCGGCGGTGCGGACATCGGCCGCGGCAGCGACGCGCAGCCCGGTCTCCTCGTTGCCCAGGAACGTGACGTTGACGCGGGTCCGGGGCGGGAGGGATCTTGCGGCTTCGGCCAGGGAACGCCGGTCCTTGCCGGTCATTTCCAAGGAGAATCCGCGCACCAGTTCGAGGCCGGGGGGAGGGGGAGACTCCGCGGGGGAGGTCATGGGCGGTCCTTCGTCTGGGATCCCCAACGTATCCATGACCCGGGGTGTTCGTCCAGAGTGCGTCCGGACCAAAAGAAATGGTGGCATCCCCGCGGGGATGCCACCATTTCCAGGTGTTCACATCGGCCCGTTAGGGCCTCATGAAAGACTTAGACAGTGCGGATGTCCGTGGCCTGCAGGCCCTTCTGGCCCTGGGTCACCTCGAACTCAACGCGCTGGCCCTCTTCGAGGGAGCGGAAGCCGTTCGACTGGATCGCGGAGTAGTGCGCGAACACGTCGTCCGAGTTGTCGTCGGGGGCGATGAAGCCGAAGCCCTTTTCAGCGTTGAACCACTTGACGGTACCAATTGCCATGATATGTGTCCTTTCGAGACTGTCCGCAGGGGACGTAGGGGTTGTCACCATCGGACTTGACGGTGACATGCAGCTACGAGTATTTACCGCGAGTCAAAAAGAGACACTCCCCGCGAACGGGGCCTTGACACTGAAATTACTGCGAGAAAACTACGACTACGCCTTCTACGATACGCGAGATCACGCCAAGAACCTATTGGATGGTCAAATTCTTTGGGATTTCTTCGGTGGGTGGGTCGGAGAGGGCCTCCACGCCGGGCTCCTCCGAGGTTCCCGGGCCGGTTTCCTGCGGGGGCTCGAGGGGGTTCCCTGCCTCCGGGATCCTGTCCCTCAGGGCGAAGCGGACGACCAGCAATGCGGCGACCATGAGGCCCACGGCGATGGCCGCGGTGATCGTGACGCCTCCATCGAAGGCCCGTGCCGCGGATTCGGCCAGTCCGCTGGCCGCGGAGCCGGAGGGCATCGAATCGGCGACGTCGTTGGCCCCGGCCAATGTCTGCCGGGCGCGGTCTGCCGCGTCCGCGTCCAGCGAGGACGGGATGGCTACGCCCCGGCTGTAGGCGGCGTTGAGGATGCTCCCCAGGACCGCGGTGCCCAGCACCGACCCGACTTCGTAGGCGGTCTCCGAGATGGCCGCGGCTGATCCCGCACGGGCCGGCGGAACCGCCGAGAGGGCCAGGTCGTTGGAGATCGTCTCGGCCAGGCCGACCCCGATGCCCAGGACGCAGAAGGCCAGCAGCAGGCCCCCCAACGATCCGGAACGTCCCAGCACCACGACCAGGGCATAGGCCATGGCGTTGAAGGCCAGACCGGTCATGACCACCCCGGCGGGCCCGATCCGCTTGACCAACGGCACGGCGACGAATCCGAAGACGACCGTCAACACCAGGCCGGGGATCATGAAGAGCCCCGCCTCCATCGGCGACAGGCCGGCGATGAGTTGCAGATGCTGTGAAAGGAAGTAGATGAATCCCACCAGCGCGAAGACGCTGAAGAGATTCACCACCAGGGCAGCGGAGAAGACGGGGTTGCAGAACAACCGGACGTCGAGCATGGGGGAGCTGCTGCGCAACTGACGGCGCACGAAGGTGGTGCCGCAGGCCAGCCCCAGGGAGATCGCCACGATCCCCACGGCCAGGGATCCGGCGCCCGTCACCGATTTGATGCCGTACACGATCGGCAGCAGGGTCCCCACGGCCAGCAGGATGCTCGGTGGGTCCATGCGCCCCGGGTGGGGGTCGCGGGATTCGGGGATGAGGAACGGGCCCAGGACGATCAAGGGCAGGAGCATCGGGATGGCCATCAGGAAGATCGAGCCCCACCAGAAGTGCTCCAGCAGCCAGCCGCCCAGGACCGGCCCCAGTGCCGCGCCTCCGGAAAAGGCCGAAGCCCAGGCGGCGATGGCGGTGCGGCGTTCGGAGTCGTCGGTGAAGATGTTCCGGATGAGCGACAAGGTCGCCGGCATGAGCATGGAGCCGAAGACTGCCATGAGGGCCCGCGCGGCGATGAGCAGCGTGGCGTCGGGGACGAAGGCGGCCGCCGCCGAGACCAGGCCGAAGCCCGCCCCGCCGATCAGCAGCAGCTTCCGTCGGCCGATCCGGTCACCGAGACTCCCCATGGGAACCAGCAGGCCGGCCAGCACCAGGGGATAGATGTCGATGATCCATAGCAGTTGGGTCGACGAGGGCTCCAGGGCCCGGGACAGCGAGGGGACGGCGAAGCTGAGCACGGTGTTGTCGACGGCGACCAGCAACACCGGGAACATCAGTACGGCCAGGGCGGCCCAACGGCGCGCTCGTCCGGGGTGCAGGCTTCGGGTCTGCCGGTCGTCCAACGCGCTCATGCCGGTGTCCTTGGGGTGGGGAGGAATCTCCCGAGTAACTGTACCGTCCGGACGGTATGGAGTCCATATGATGTCGATGACGGCGGAGGCGGTCGAAAACGCTAGAGTCGAAGGCATGTCCAGACCACCAACAGCACGGGAGAAAATCCTCGACGCCTATGCGGCCCTGCTGCGCAGCGATGGCGAACGGGCGGCGACGATGGACGCGACCGCGGCACTGGCCGGTGTCTCCAAGGGCGGGCTGCTGTACCACTTTCCTTCCAAGGACGCCCTCGCCGAAGCCGTCATCGAACGTCTGCTGGACGCCGCGCAGCAGGATAGCGAACGCATGGAAGCCGCCCCCGAGGGGGCCGCCCGGTACTATGTGCGCACCTCCACGGTCGAGGAAACCGAATTCGATTCCTTCTACCAGGCCGTCGTCCGTCTGGCGGCGGGGGCCCATGCCCCGGCGGTCGCCGCCCTGGACCAGGTGCACGGCGACTGGGAGCGACTGGTGCGCGAAGACGTCGCCGACCCGCATGCCGCCGAAGCCATCATGCTGATCGGTGAAGGCCTCTATTACCATTCGACGATGCCCGGCACCTGGTCCCGTTCCCTGGTCGGCAGTGATATCGGCGCCCTGCTCGAGCAGGTCGACCGGCTCAAGGAAGGCCACTGATGGCCTTGAAGCTCAAGTCCCGGCCATGGAAGGGGCGCATCGCCGCTCTGGTGGGGATCATGCTCATGGCCCTGAGCGTGCGTGCCGCCGTCGTTTCGGTTCCGCCGCTTTTGGACCTCATCGGCCCGGAGCTGGGCTTCACCGCCTTCAGTACCGGACTCTTGGCCATGCTGGCCCCGATCATCTTCGGAATCTCGGGGCTGTTCACCCCGCGGATGATAGCCATGCTGGGACTGGAACGGACCCTGTTGCTTTCGGTGGCACTGGCCATCGTCGGACAGGCGGGCCGGGCCTTCGTGGGGGACGTGACCTCCTTCCTGCTGCTCTCCGCGCTGACGATGATCGGCTACGGCATGGGCAACGTGGTTCTGCCGCCACTGGTGAAGAAATACTTCGCGGATAAGATCTCCACCGTCACCTCCGGCTACGTGACCCTGATCGCGATCGGCACCGCCATGAGCCCCATGTTCGCGGTCCCGCTCGAGCAGGTGTCCAACTGGCGGTTCTCCATCGGCTTCTGGACCCTGGCCAGCGCCGTCGTCCTGGTGCCCTGGTTCATCCAGTTCGCGGCCGACCGGCGCCGGCGGGGCGCGGAGGCGGCAGAACATGCCCGGATGGCGGCGGCAGAGACCCCGGCCGAAACCAAAAGCCGACTCGCCGGCGTCGTCGCGGTGGAAGCGGACCGCAGGATCAACCCCTGGCGCTCCCGGGTCGCCTGGGGCCTGGCCATCTTCCTGGCCGGGAACTCCGGACAGACCTACGTCTACTTCACCTGGCTTCCGCCCTATCTCATCGGCGAGGGGATCTCCCCGGCCGTGGCCGGCAGCGCGCTGGCCTACTTCGCGGTCCTTGGACTACCGGTGAGCCTGCTGGTGCCGCTGGTGGTCCCGCGGATGCGCCAACCCATCTACGCCGTCGGCTTCTTCGTCCTGCTCTGGGTCATCGGGCATCTGGGCATGTACTTCCTCCCGACCCAGGGGACCTGGTGGTGGATCACCTCGGCCGGGCTCGGGCAGGGAACGTTCGCCATGGCGCTGCTGATGATCAACCTGCGTTCGCGCACGACCTATGGATCCGGGGTGCTGGCAGGATTCAGCCAGGGCCTGGGCTACGTCGGCGCCGCGATCGCCCCGCTGCTTTTCGGGGTCGTCCACGAGGCCACCGGCGGCTGGGGCGCCTCCTTCGGAATGCTGGGAATCTGCCTGGTGGTCATGGTGGCCGGTGCCTTCATGATCAACGGGCCCCGGCAGATCGAGGACGACGCCGAAGCCGCCCGGACACCCGAACGCGTCTAGTCCCCGGCAGCCGCCCGGGACAGGACCTTGTGCAGGGTGTTCAGGTTCCGCGTGGTCAAGGACGCCTTGTGCTGCGGGCGGGCCAGGACCTTGGCAAGCGGTGAGCTCAGCGATTCGCCGCGGGGAACCTGCCAATACAGCACCGAGTCCCCGGTGGCGAAGCTCTCCCCGTCGGCGGGCCGTGGGGCCGCAGCCATGACCGAGGCCACGGCTGTCTCGGAGGCGGCCAGGACCACGTAGTCGTGCCGGGGAACCCCGTCGTCGATCGGGGGAAAGGGGTAGGCCCCGACCAACGCCGCCACCCGGGCCGTCGTCGTGGCGACGACCCGCGCCGGATAGCCGAAGCGCTCGCCCAACAGGGCCTCCAGCGCCGTCCCCAGGGAGCCGGCGTCGTCTTCGTCGGCATCGAGCACCACGTTCCCCGAAGCCAGCACGGTGATGACCCGTCGATATCCGGCAGCAGCCAGCGCGGCAGCCAGGTCCTTCATGGTGATGCGGACCCCGCCGACGTTGATGCCACGGAGGAAGACGGCAAAGCGTGTCATGAGTCCATCCTGCCTCGGCCGGTTCGACGGCGGAAGGCCCACCGGTAGGCTCGTATGTCATGAGTATTCGTGCATCATACGGCTCCTGGCCCTCACCACTCACCGCGGCATCACTGATCGCCACCCGTAGGCCGGTGGGCTTCCCCCGGTTCGTGGCCGACGTGGTCTGGTGGGTTGAAGGTCGCCCGGAAGAAGGCGGACGCAACACCATCATGGCCGACGGGGACCCGCAGGTGGAGTTGCTTCCAGCGCCCTACAATGTCCGCAGCCGGGTCCACGAATACGGGGGCGCGGCCTGGGCCCCGCTGGCCGACTCCGCCCAAACCGGCCGCTTCGTCTTCACGAACTTCGCTGATCAGAGGGTCCATTTGCGAGGACCCGCGGGCATCAGTGCCCTGACCCCCGATTCCCGGCCCGGCGGTCAGACGGACCCGCAACTGCGCTTCGCCGAGTTCGTCCCCTCCGCGGATGCCGGCGAGATGCTCGCCGTCTGCGAGGATCTCAGCGGGCCCGCCCCGGAACGCTACATCGTCGCCATCCCGCTGGACGGCAGTGCCGCCCAGGATGCGTCGCGGCTGCGCCGGGTGACGCCGCCGTCCCGGTTCGTCGCCTATCCCCGGCTCAGCCCCGATGCCCGGCGGATCGCCTGGATCAGCTGGGAACACCCGCAGATGCCCTGGGACGGGACCGTCCTGCATGTCGGGGAACTCGACGACGCAGGGATCGTGTCCTCGGTGACTGAGCTGGCCGGTTCGGTGGCTGAATCCGTACTGCAACCCGAATGGCTCGACGCCGGGGCCCTGGCCTTCATTTCGGACCGCTCGGGCTGGTGGAACCTCTACAGGCAAGACGTCGACGCCGGGACGGCCCGGGCGCTGTGCCCACGCGAGGAGGAATTCGCCGAACCCCTGTGGCAGATCGGCAGCACCTGGTATTCGGTGCTCGAGGACGGGAGGATCCTGGCCGCCCATGGCACCCACGGGATGCGGCTGGGCGTGCTCGATCCACGGACAGGGACCCTGGAGGACCTCGAGGCCGTGCTGACCCATGCCCTGCCCATCGAGATCCACGACGAGGGCACCGGCCCACAGGTCCTCACCGTGTCGCAGAACTCGACCGAAGGCAACGGCATCCGGGTGCTCGATCTGGCTTCCTGCCAGATGAGGACCATCCGCCGGTCGCTGGCGGAACTCCCCGACCCCGGGGTGCTGCCGACCGGACGGGCGATGGAGTTCACCGATGAAACCGGGACGGTGGTGCACGCGAACGTCTACGAACCGGCGCTTGCCGGATACCTGGGCGGTACGGACGAGAAACCCCCCTTCATCGCCATGGTGCATGGCGGCCCGACCGGACAGGCGCACATCGGCCTGTCGTTGGAGATCGCCTACTACACCAGCCGTGGGCTGGGCGTGGTGGACGTGAACTATGCGGGATCCAGCGGATTCGGTCGGGCCTACCGGGAACGGTTGGCCGGACAGTGGGGCGTCGCCGACGTCCAGGACACCGTCGCGGTGATGCGCGGCCTCGTGGATGCCGGGCTGGCCGATCCCGACCGGCTGGCCATCGAAGGCGGTTCGGCCGGCGGGTGGACCACCCTGGCCTGCCTGACCAACACCACGGCCTTCAGCGCCGGGATCTCGCGGTATGGGGTGGCCGATCTCGAGGCGCTCGTCGCCGATACCCACGATTTCGAAGCCCACTACATGGAGTCGTTGGTGGGCCCGTGGCCACAGGCCCGCGCACTGTATGTCGAACGGGCCCCCATCAACCACGTCGACGACCTGGACTGCCCGGTCCTGTTGCTCCAGGGCGACGAGGACAAGGTCGTCCCGCCGAACCAGTCGCAGAAGTTCGCCGACGCGCTGGCGGCCAAGGGGATCGAACATGCCTACGTGCTTTTTGCCGGGGAACAGCACGGGTTCCGGCAGGCAGCGAACATCGTACGCGCCCAGGAACTCTCCTTGGCGTTCTACGCCCACGTCTTCGGTTTCGACGCCGGGGTGGCACCCATCGAACTGACCGGCGGATCGACAGGGGCGGCATGAACGGCGGGCCGGGGACCCGCGGCAGCAGCGGCCCGGACGCCGGCGACGCGGTCACGGCCGTCGAGGCGATGGCCTACGGCATGGTGCAGGGGGTTGGATTCCGGTACCGGACCCGGCAGCGCGCCGAAGCCCTCGGGGTGGAAGGAAGCGCGCAGAACCTCCCCGACGGCAGCGTGTGCGTTACTGCGCAGGGTCCCGCGGCGGCGGTGGCCGCCCTGGCCGACTGGCTGCGTTCGCCCGATGCCCCGGGCCGGGTTGAACGCCTCGACGTCCGGCAGATCGAGGTGCGTGCCGGCCGCGGAGGCTTCGAGGTCGGCTGAGCCACCACGGCATACAGGCCGTTTCCTTCCCGTGGGAAGGAAACGGCCTGACGGGGTGTCTACTTGCGGGTGCGGATGAGTTTGCGGTTCACGAACTCCTCCATCCCGTATTTGCCCAGTTCCCGGCCGACGCCGGAGCGCTTGACCCCGCCGAAGGGCAACTCGGCGGCGGTCCCGCCGGGCTCGTTGATGAAGACCATTCCGGCGTCGATCTGATGCGCCACCCGCTGGGCCCGCTGGGGATCCTCGGTGAAGATGGACGAACCGAGTCCGAAGGGGGTGTCGTTGGCCAGGGCCACGGCATCCTCCTCGCTGGAGACCTTGAAGATCATGGCGACCGGGCCGAACAGTTCCTGATGGAACACCTCCATCTCATCGGTGACCCCGGTCAGCACGGTGGGCTGGAAGAAGGCTGAATCCTCGGCCACCTTGGAACCACCGACCAGTACCTTGGCCCCCTCGGCAATGGCCGAATCGACCTGCTTCTGCAGATTGTCCGCGGCCGACTGCGAGGACAGCGGGCCCACTGCCGTCTGGTCCTCGGTGGGATCCGACGGCGTGATGGCGCCGGCGGCCGCGGTGAACTTCTCGACGAAGTCGTCGTAGAGGTCCGCCATGACGATGAAGCGTTTGGCCGCGTTGCAGGCCTGGCCGCCATTGCCCATGCGGGCGTTGACGGCGCGTTTGACCGTCTTCTCCAGGTTTTCGGTATCGAGCAGGATGAACGGGTCGGAACCGCCCAGTTCCAGAACGACCTTCTTCAGGTTCCGGCCGGCGACTTCGGCCACCGCGGAACCGGCGCGCTCGGAACCGGTGAGCGATACGCCCTGGATCCGCGGATCGGCGATGAGCTCGGCGATCTGTTCGTTGGTGGCGAAGATGTTCACATAGGCCCCCTCGGGGGCTCCGGCATCGCGGAAGATCTGCTCCATGGCCACAGCCGATTCGGGGCACTGCGGGGCGTGCTTGAGCAGGATGGTGTTGCCGTTCATCAGGTTCGGGGCGGCGAACCGGGCAACCTGGTAGTACGGGAAGTTCCAGGGCATGATGCCCAGCAACACGCCCAGACCCTCCTTGCGCACCACGGCGGATCCGCCGGCGGCGACGTCGAGTTCCTCGTCGGCGAGGAAGCCGGGGCCGTTGGCGGCGTAGTACCGGTAGATGGAGGCGACGATGCCGATTTCGCCCTTGGCCTGCATGACGGGCTTGCCCATCTCACGGGTGATGATCGCTGCCAGTTCGTCCCGGCGTTCCTCGTACAGGTCGGCGACGCGTCCGAGCAGGGCGGCCCTGTCGTCCACCGAGGTGTTCCGCCAGGTGGCGAAGGAGGCATGGGCGCCGGCGAGGGCTTCCTGCAGGGCCGCGTCGGTGAAGGTCTCGTATTCCTTCTCGACTTCTCCGGTGGCTGGGTTGGTGACGGCGTACATGCTCAACGTGGTCTCCTTCGGTGGGGGACGATCAATCGTGGCCGTTGTCCTTCAACGGTCACCTGCCGGGCACAGCGTCCCGGACGGGACGGGTATTCCCGCTCAGCGGGTCCGTTGGACCCGGGCCTCATCCCAGACGGGTTCCTCGGACTCGTAGACCCTCCCGTCGGACCCGAAGACCAGGAACCTGTCGAAGGACTTGGCGAACCAGCGGTCGTGGGTGACCGCCAGAACGGTTCCTTCAAAAGCATTGACCGCCCGTTCCAGGGCTTCGCCGGAGTGCAGGTCCAGGTTGTCGGTGGGTTCGTCGAGGAGGAGCAGGGTCGCTCCCGAAAGTTGCAGCAACAGGATCTGGAAACGGGCCTGCTGCCCTCCGGAGAGTGAATCAAAGGCCTGTTCGGCCTGTGCAGCCAATCCGTAACCATCAAGGGCCCCCGAAGCCGCCTCGCGCCCCATGCCGGAGCGGTGCTCGTCGCCGCGGTGCAGGATGTCCAGCAGGGAACGATGACCCAGATCCGGCCGGATATGCGTCTGGGCGAAGTAGCCCGGACGGATGCGGGCGCCGAGCTTGACCTTGCCCTCGTGGGGAACCTCGGTCAGGGCGATATCCGAGACGGGGAGATGTTCGCGTTCGGGGTCGGTGCCGCCGGCGGCGAGCAGCCGCAGGAAGTGCGATTTGCCGGAACCATTGGAACCGAGCACCCCCACCCGGTCCCCGAACCAGACCTCGGTGGAGAAGGGCTTCATCAGCCCGGTGAGCTCCAGTCTCGTGGCCACCACGGCCCGTTTGGCGGTGCGGCCGCCTTTCAGCCGCATCTTGACGTTCTGTTCCATCGGCAGCGCCTCGGGAGGGCCGATCTCCAGGAACTTCGCCAACCGGGTCTGTGCCGCGCTGTACCGGGTGGCCATATCGGAACGGAAGGCCGCCTTGTTCTTGTACATGTTCACCAGCTCCTTGAGCTTGGTGTGCTCCTCGTCCCAGCGTTTGCGCAGTTCCTCGAAGCGGGCGTTGCGGTCCGCACGTGCTTCGCCGTAGTTCCCGAAGGACCCGCCATGGATCCAGGCGGAGGCACCGTTGACACCGGGTTCAAGGGTGATGATGCGTTCGGCGGCCTGATTGAGTAGTTCGCGGTCGTGGCTGATGAACAGCACTGCCTTGTCGGAGCTGCGCAGCTTGCCTTCCAACCAACGCTTACCCGGGACGTCAAGGTAGTTATCCGGTTCGTCGAGCAGCAGGACCTCGTCGTTGCCGGCGAAAAGCGCCTCCAGTACCAGCCGTTTCTGCTCGCCACCGGAGAGCGTGGTCGCCGGACGGTGGGCGGCGGCCTCGAAGGGCAGACCGAGGGCCTCCATGCAGACCACGTCCCAGACGGTCTCGATGTCGTATCCGCCCACGTCACCCCAGTCCACGATCGCCTGGGCGTAACGCATCTGCGTCTTCTCCTCGGCTGCGGGGTCTGCATGGTCTTCGAGCATGGCCTCCTCGGCGGCTGCCATCTCGGCCGCGGCCTTCGCCAGGGCCGGGGGTGCGGCGGAAACCAGCAGGTCGCGCACCGTGGACTCGTCACGGACCTGCCCGACGAACTGGCGCATGATGCCCATCGAGCCGGACAGGCCGACGGTCCCGCCGTCGGCGGTGAGGTCACCGGCAATGATCTTGAACAGCGTCGTCTTCCCGGCGCCGTTGGGTCCGATGAGGGCGGTTTTGCTGCCGTTGCCGACCTTGAAGGAGACCTCGTTCAGCAGCTGCGTGCCGTCGGAGAGGAAATAGTCGATTCCGGCAACATCAATATGACCCATCCGGCCAGTCTAGGGCCGGGCAGGCATGGCTTCCCAACCCCGTCCCGTGGGGGACAACGCCCGTGTTCGCTAATGGATCCATGCCCGGGTCAGTTAGGCCAGACTGCGATGACAGCCCGGTGGAATCACCGTAGATTAATCCACATGAAACTTACTGGAGCACTGAAGGAAGCATTCAACGACCAAGTCACCCTCGAACTCGAGGCCTCCGTGGTCTACCGCCAGCTGGCCATCGAAATGGACGTCCATGACCTGCCGGGCATCGCCGGATGGTTCCGGGCCCAGGCCCAGGAAGAAGTCGTCCACGCGGAGAAGTTCATCGCCCATATGACCGACCGCGACGCGAGCCCCTCCATCGGTGGCATCAAGGCACCCGGTGTGAAGGCCGGTACCGTCCTGGAGGCCTTCGAGGCCTCGCTGGCCCATGAGGTCAAGGTGTCGGAAGCCATCCGCAGCCTCTACCGTCTGGCGCAGCAGGAGGGGGACATCGACGCCCTGCCGCTGCTGAACTGGTTCGTCGAGGAACAGCTCGAAGAGGAGGCGACCGTCGGGGAGATCATCGGCCGGGTCCGCCTGATCGGTGAGGACGGGAACGGGTTGCTGCGTCTGGACGCGGAGCTCGCGGAGCGTCCGGGCGCGGACGAGGCGGCCTAGCCTTCCAGTTCGCGGCGCAGCCGTTCGAGTTCGCGCCGGTCCTTCTTGGTGGGGCGCCCCGTTCCGCGGTCGCGGACCGGAATCATCAACGACGGCGCCTTCGGACGTTCCGGGGTGTGGTCGGTGTAGCAGCTGGCCGCCGCCGGAGCCCCGACGCGTTTGGAGATCAGGGCGCGCACCTCGAGGATCTTCTCGAACCCGGATTCCCGGACCCGGATCATGTCTCCGGGAACCACGACCGCCGCGGCCTTGGCCGGGCGGTCGTTGAGTTTGACGTGACCCGCCCGGCAGGCCGCCGTCGCCGCGGAGCGGGTTTTGAAGGCGCGGATCCCCCAGAGCCACGCATCGATGCGCACTGCCTTGTCCAGAATCTTCATGATCCCCGAGCCTAGCCGCCCGCGGCGGGAGCTACCGGGTCGAAGCCCCCGGCGCTCCGAGGCCGAGGGCCGCGCAGGCCTGGGCCGCGGCGTCCTCGATGAGGCGCTCGGCATCGGCCTGCAGCTCGGCCAGCGTCGCCGCTCCCGAGGCAATGGAGAACGCCGCGGTCAGCCCGGCCTCCCGGCAGGAGGCGGCATCGAGCTGCACGGCACCGGCGATGACCACGATCCGGCTGTGCTGGTCCGCGGTGCGGCGGACGGCGTCGACGACCTTGCCGCCCAGGGACTGGCTATCCAGCCGTCCCTCCCCGGTGAGCACGACGTCGGCGCCGGCCAGGGCAGTGCGTAGTCCGACGGCGGTGGAGACGAGTTCGGCCCCCGGAACCGTTTCGGCCCCCAGCAGGGACACCAGGGCCAGGGGCAGTCCGCCGGCGGCCCCGAACCCGGGGTGCCGGGACACCTCCTCGGCGTCGAGCACCGTGGCCAGATGGGCCAGACCGGCATCCAACACCGCGACGTCCTCGGGGCCGGCCCCCTTCTGCGGGCCGAAGACCGCGGCGGCACCCCGTGGCCCGCACAACGGGTTGTCCACGTCCACGGCGATCCGCCAGGATATGGAGGCGGCCCGGGGGTGCAGCCCCGATACGTCCACCCGGGAGATGGCCGAGAGCGAGCCGCCCCCCGGGGCGACGGGTTCGCCCCCGGGATCCAGGAACCGGGCCCCCAGGGAGCTGAGCATCCCGGTACCCCCGTCGGTGGTTGCGGAGCCGCCGATGCACAGCAGGATCTCCGAGACCCCTGCGTCCAGCAGGCGGGCGGCGATCAGCCCGACCCCGTAGGTATCGGCCTCCAGCGGGCGCAGGTCGAGATCGGCGACCTGGGGCAACCCGTTGGCTTCGGCCGCCTCGATGATGCCCGTGGTCCCATCCGCGGAGAGCCCGTACCGTGCCGTGGCGGGGCGGCGGAGGGCGTCGGTGGTTTCCATGGTCAACGGTTCCGTCCCCCAGGTCGCCAGCAGCGCATCCAGGGTGCCTTCGCCGCCGTCGGCCATGGGCAGTTCGAGGATGGTGGCCGCCGGTCCGGCGACGGCGCGGGCCCCGCGGGCGAGGGCGGCGGCAGCCTGGGCGGCGGAGGCACTGCCCTTGAACGAATCGGGGGCGACGACGATGACGGGAGGTGATTGGGGGCTCATGGCTCCACTCTAGGACACTGCCGAACGAAGAAATATGGATGAGTTGTCCGGTCTTTGGTGCATTGGTCCACCAGAACATGTGCAACATGCACTGTTTTTCCGGATGTGTCGGGGAAGGCCCCCGGGAGGTGCGGCCGCCTGCGTGGCTACCGGGTCCGGCGGCGGGCGGCGATGATCGCCAGCTGCAGCGAAGCCGCCTGGGCCGGGCTCCGCGGGTCGAGCCCCGTCAGCTCGGTGATGCGCTCCAGGCGTTGCACGGTCGTGTTCCGGTGCAGGTACAGCTCACGGGACGCGGCCGCGACCGAGGCACCACAGCGCAGGAAGGCCACCACCGTGCCTCGGTGCCCCGCGCCCAGGGAGTCCACCCGGCGGGCCATCGAGGCGCGGGTCGCCGCCGGCAGGCAGGAGACGCTGAGTTCGGGAGCCAATTCATCGAGCCTGAGGATCCCCGACGCCGGTGGTTCCGGCAGCAGATCGGCGGCGGCGACCAACGCCCCCAGGGCCTGGGCCACCCCGGCCAGTTCGGCGCCATCGGCGCAGGGGCCGCCGTCGATCATCAGGGTCCCCGCCGGGGGGACTGCCGTGGCCCGGTCTTCCGGGCGGGTGGACCGGGCCCCGGTCAGGATCCACTGTGCCCCGCCGAAACGGGCCCGCCGCTGGGCGCCGGGAGGAGGGACTGCCCCGGGGTCGGGTTCCACAGTGCCGCTCTCCTGGCGGTCCAGGACGGCGGAGAGGCTCCACGGGGCCGCCAGCCCGGGAAGCCCGGAGGCCAGCGCCCCGGTGATGGCCGCACCGTCGATATCGCCGGCCACCATCCCGGACAGCAGTTCGCGGTCGGCTGCTTCGCGGCGGGCGGAGTCATCGAGTTCACGTTCGCGTTCGAGCAGCAGGGCCGTGGTCAGAACCAGCACCTGAGCCACGGGCGAGACCCGCTCCGGAGGTCCGGTGAGGCCCAGTACGCCCACGATCTTCCCGTCCAACCGCAGCGGCAGGTTCGCCCCCGGGCGTTCGGCGGGCGACGCGCCGTCGTGCACGATCCCCGGTTCGCCGGCGGCCACGGCCCGCGCGACGGCGTGGGTCGAGCCGATCCGTGCGGGGTCGGTGGACGCAATGATCCGTCCGGCGGGATCCATGATGTTGATGTTGAACTCCAGCGTCGGGGCGACCTGGTCGATGACGCGCTGGGCCAGTTCCGGGCTGAGGGGCTGGGGCATGCCGCCAGTTTAGGCGGTGGGTGCCAGCAGGAGCGTTTCGATGGATTGCCCGAGGATGTCGACCGCCTCGGGGGAGAGGTTGTCCCCGGTGATCAGGACATCCGCCGTGCCGAGTTCGGCGATCTGGCACAACCCGGTGATGCCCCATTTGCTGTGGTCCGCGACGACGACGAGTTCCGCCGCCGCGGACATGAACGCCTGGTTGGCTTGGGCTTCGAGCATGTTCGGGGTGGTGAAACCGTCTTCGGCGGTCATGCCATGGATCCCCATGAAGCAGATGTCCACATGCAGCTGGGCCAGGGCGGCCGTGGCCAACGGGCCCACCAGGGCGTCGGAGGGGGTCCGGATGCCACCGATGAGGATGACCGACTGGGAAGGGTTGTCGGCACTGTAGAAGACCTCGGCGATGCGGGGGGAGTTCGTCACCACCGTCAGGTCGGCAATACCCGTGCAGTGACCGGCCAGGGCATAGGTGGTGGTCCCGGAATTCAGTGCCACGGACATGCCGGGTTCGATCAGTTCGGCCGCCCGCAGCGCCAGGGCCTCCTTCTCGGGGGCCGCGAGCCCGAGTTTGCGGGTGAAGCCGGGCTCGATGCTGGTGGCCGATTGTTCACGGGTGGCCCCGCCGTGGACCTTGACCAGTTCCCCGGCCGCTGCCAGCGCGTTCAGATCCCGCCGGACGGTCATCTCCGAGATGCCCAGTTCGTGGGAGAGCTCGGTGACGCGCACCTGTCCGTATTTGTTCAACTCGTCCAGGATGTGCCGACGACGTTGCTGCGGGAGCATTTCTGCCATGTTCGGGACACCTTTTTCGGGGATTGCGGGGAGCGGACGGACGGAGGGCGGGATGGCCCGGTCAGATCAGCATAGTCGAGGTTCGGAAATGTGCGAGTGGTTCTTTTTCCAAAAAATACCGATAAATCCCGCCAAAAGCACCCTCGACAATTGGTTGACATCGACCCCTTGCGCTCCAAAGTGACGCGTGCCATAGTAGCGATAAGTCTGATTACGTTGCTTTCTGATCGACTTTGAGTGTTTTTCAAGAATTCTCCGTCGCCTGGCACCTGAAACGGGTCTGCGGCACAACCCAAGGAGTCACCGTGGCACAGTCCAACCCCCGGAAGAGCGGATATTCGTTCGCACCCAGCCCGTCTTCGCTCGGAGCTGGTCTCAGCGTCCCGGTGGGCCGCCGCTCGGTGCTCGGCGGGGCCGTGGGCCTGTCGGCCATGGCCGCGTTGACCGCCTGCGGAGGAGGCGGAGGAGGCTCGGACGTCAAGGAGGGCACCGGGGCCATCTCCTTCGGCTCCAACCAGTCCGATGCCGTGCCGAAGGCCGCCTATAAGAAGATGATCGACACCTTCAAGAAGGACTCCGGTTCCAAGGTCAGCATCAACACGGTGGACCACAACACCTATCAGGAGCAGATCAACTCCTACCTGCAAGGTGAACCCGATGACGTGTTCAGCTGGTTCGCCGGCTACCGCATGCGCTTCTTCGCCGACCAGGGTCTGGCCGGGGACGTCAGCTCCGTCTGGGACAACATCGGTGACGATTTCAGCGAGGCCTTCAAGGCCTCCGCGACCGCAACCGACGGCAAGCAGTATTTCGTTCCGGTCTCCTACTACCCCTGGGCCGTGTTCTACCGCAAGTCGGTGTTCGCGGACAAGGGCTACGACATCCCCACCACGCTGGACGAGTACATCAGCCTGAGCAAGGAGATGCAGAAGGACGGGCTGACCCCCATCGGCCTCGGCGACAAGGACGGGTGGCCGGCCATGGGCACCTTCGACATCCTGAACATGCGCATCAACGGCTACGACTTCCACACCAGCCTCCTGGCCGGCGAAGAATCGTGGGAATCGGATGAGGTCAAGGACGTCTTCGACACGTGGGCCAAGCAGATGCCCTACCACCAGAAGGGTGGCCTGGGCCGTGACTGGCAGGAAATGGCCCAGGGGCTGCTGCAGAAAAAGACCGGCATGGCGGTCTTCGGCATGTCGATCTCACAGCAGTTCCAGGGAGCGGAGGGCGGCGAGGCCCTGGAGGATCTGGATTTCTTCAAGTTCCCCAAGATCAACGACGAACACGGCACGGACTCCATCGACGCCCCCACCGACGGGTTCATGATGAGCGCGAAGACCGAAAACGGTGGAACCGCCAAGGACCTCCTCGAGTTCCTGGGCAGTGCCGAAGCGGAGCAGATCAACACCGAAGCCGATAAGTCGATCGTGGGCCCGGCGACGAACGTGGACACCTCCAACTACACGGCCCTGCAGAAGAAGGCGGTGGAACTGGTCGGGGAAGCCAAGCACACCGCACAGTTCCTGGACCGCGACACCCGCCCTGACTTCGCCTCCACGGTGATGATCCCCTCGCTGCAGGCCTTCATCAAGGACCCGAAGGACATCAACAACATCCTGAAGGACATCGAGGCGCAGAAGAAGGCCATCTTCACCGCCTGATGCCGCTGCAGGAGAGGAACACCATGACTACGACGACACAGAGCGCGCCTGCGGCCCCACCCCGCAAGGTCCGCCGCTACAGCAGCACCGACCGGGTGGTACTGACCCTGATGCTCGGTGCCCCGGCGCTGGTGGTGCTGGCCTTCATCTGGGGGCCGGCGCTGGGCTCGGTGTTCCTCTCCTTCACCCGGTGGAACGGGGTGACGGCCATGGAACCCGTCGGGTTCCAGAACTACCAGCAACTGGCCACCATCTACCCGCCTTTCTGGCCGGCCATGTGGCATAACGTGATCTGGTTGCTGGTCCTGGCCCTGGTGGCCACCCCACTGGGATTGTTCCTGGCCGTGCTGCTGGACAAGAACATCAAGGGAACCCGCGTCTACCAGAGCATCTTCTACCTTCCGGTGGTGCTCTCCCTGGCCCTGGTCGGCTTCATCTGGACCCTGCTCTACTCGCAGGACCAGGGGCTGATCAACCAGCTCACCGGTGCCAACGTGAACTGGCTGGGCAACTCGGACATCAACCTCTGGGCCGTGCTCGTGGCGGCCAGCTGGCGCCATGTCGGCTACATCATGATCCTCTACCTGGCCGGACTGAAGGGGGTCGACGTCTCGATCAAGGAGGCGGCGGCGATCGATGGAGCCAACCAGCGACAGGCCTTCTTCCAGGTCGTCTTCCCGACCCTGAAGCCCATCAACGTGATCGTCCTGGTGGTGACGGTCATCGAAGGGCTGCGAGCCTTCGACATCGTCTACATCATCAACAAGGGAACCAACGGGCTGGAACTGCTCTCGGTGCTGATCACCAACAACATCATCGGCGAGGCCAGCCGGATCGGCTTCGGTTCGGCGATCGCCGTCGTCCTGCTGGTCATCTCGCTGGTGTTCATCATCACGTACCTGGTTCAGACCTTCAAGAAGGAGGGGGCCCGATGAGTGCCGCCACCACGACCCCCGACGAATCCCATCCGGACCGCACCGGCACATCCTCCGCCACCGTGGTGACGCAGGAAGAGCCGCCCCGGGGCCGCCATGGAACCGGGCGCAGGAGCAGCACCTCGGCCCCCTCCGCCGCACCAGGGCGGAAGAACAAGGCCCCGTTGCGCCCCGGACGGGTCATCCTCCATGTGGGCCTCATCGTCTGGGCGGTCCTGTGGCTGGCCCCGCTGGCCTGGGCCGTCTACACCTCCCTGCGTCCCTATTCGGAGACGGCGGAGAAGGGCTACGTGTCCCTGCCGGACACGCTGAACTTCAACAACTACGTCACCGCCTGGACGCAGGCCGACCTGCCGCACTATTTCCTGAACTCGCTCTACATCGCCGTCCCGGCGGTCATCATCGTGTTGTTCATGTCCTCGATGGCCGCCTTCGTCCTGGCCCGCTTCAGCTTCAAGTTGAACCTGTTCATGCTGATGTTCTTCACCGCCGCGAACCTGTTGCCCCAGCAGGTCATCATCACCCCGCTGTACCGGATGTTCCTGTCCCTGGACATCTACAACACCCAGTTCGGGGTCGTGCTGATCAATGTGGCCTTCCAAATGGGTTTCTGCGTCTTCGTGCTCAGCAACTTCATGAAGGCACTGCCCGACGAACTCGGAGAAGCCGCCCAGGTCGACGGGGCAGGGGTCTGGCGGCAGTTCTACCAGATCGTCCTGCCGCTGACCCGCCCGGCACTGGCGGCCCTGGCCACCCTCGAGTTCGCCTGGATCTACAACGACTTCTTCTGGGCACTGGTCCTGCTCCGCGATGGCGACGCCATGCCGGTGACCAGTGCGTTGAACAACCTCAAGGGAGCGTTCTTCACCGACAACAACCTCGTGGCCGCCGGTGCGGTCATGATCGCCCTGCCGACAGTGATCTTGTTCATGATCCTGCAGAAGCACTTCGTCGCCGGGCTGACCCTCGGCAGCAGCAAGTAGGAGGAACCCCGTGACCGACCAGCAGGCATTGCCGTACCACCTCGACCCCTCACCCGGAGCCGGCCTGTTGCCGGCGCGGGCCCATCTCTGCTCGGACCGGCCCGAAGCCAGCCTGAACGGGGACTGGGGGTTCAGGTATTCGCCCTCGGTGGCCGCCGCCCACCAGGATCCCGCCGCGCAGGAGGCCTTGTTCCCCGACGCGGTGGCCGTTCCCGGGCACTGGGTGTTGGATGCGGCCAACGGGCCGCTGGTGACCGGGCAGATCAACCGCTTCGGCAGCCCCTGGTACACCAACGTGGACTACCCGTTCCCGCTGGACCCGCCCCATGTCCCCGACGAGAACGGCACCGGCGACTACCTGCGCGAGTTCACGCTCGAGGAACTGGGCTTCGATTCCGGGGTCCTGGATTCCCTGGGCCGGGTGATCCTGCGGTTCGAAGGGGTCGAATCGACGTTCAAGGCCTGGCTCAACGGCACCGAACTCGGCCATGCCTCCGGCAGCCGGCTCACCCACGAATTCGATGTCACCTCCTCGGTGCACCACGGAACCGGGACCAACCGGCTGGTCGTGCGGGTGCACGCCTTCTCCGCCGCCAGCTATCTCGAGGACCAGGACCAGTGGTGGTTGCCGGGCATCTTCCGCGACGTCACCCTGATCGGTGAACCCGCCGCGGGGATCCGTGATGTCCACGTCGTCGCCGATTACGACGCCGGTGCCGGGCATCTGGCACTGGAAGCGACGGCCCCGGCGGGGTCCTTCCCGCTGCGGTTCTCACTGCCGGAACTGGGGATCGAGCAGACGATCGAGGCCCCCACCGATGGGACGTCCACGGCCATGCTCGACGTCCCCGTCGGCCGGGTCCACGGCTGGACCGCCGAGACCCCGCGGCTCTACACCGCCACCCTGGCCTCCCCGGGGGAAACCGTCACGCTGCGGCTGGGATTCCGGCGGGTCGACATCGCCGAAGGGGTGCTGCGCGTCAATGGCGCACCCATCCGCTTCCGCGGGGTGAACCGGCACGAATTCCATCCGGTCACCGGCCGGGCGATCACCACCGAATTCACCCGCAGCGAGCTGGAAACGATGAAGCGGCACAACATCAACGCCATCCGCACCAGCCACTACCCGCCCAACCACCACCTGCTGGACCTCGCCGACGAGCTCGGGTTCTGGCTCATCGACGAATGCGATCTGGAGACCCACGGCTTCGTCGCCACCGGCTGGGAATCCAACCCCTCCGACGACCCGATCTGGCTGCCGGCCTACCTGGATAGGATCGAACGCACCTGGCGCCGCGACGCGAACCACGCCTGTGTGGTGATGTTCTCGCTGGGCAACGAATCGGGCACCGGGGCCAACCTGGCCGCCATGGCCGACTGGCTGCGCCGCCACGACCCCACGCGCCCCATCCACTACGAGGGCGACCACGAGGCCCGCTACACCGACGTCTACTCCCGCATGTATGCCACCCCGACCGAATCGGAGTCGCTGCTGGCCGGGAACCCCGTCCCCTCGGTCAGTGCCGAAGGCTCCGGGCGCATCGGGACCCAGCCCTACATCCTGTGCGAGTACGTGCACGCCATGGGCAACGGACCCGGGGGGATGAGCGACTACGAGGCCCTCTTCGACGCCTACCCCCGGGCCGCGGGCGGCTTCGTCTGGGAGTACAAGGACCACGGCATCCTCGCCTCCACCCCCGATGGCCAGCCGGTCCACGCCTATGGCGGGGACTTCGCGGAACCGATCCACGATTCCAACTTCGTCCTGGACGGACTCGTCTTCGCCGATGGCACCCCGAGCCCCGGACTGACCGAATATGCCAAGGTCATCGAACCCGTCAGGATCACCGTCGGGGAGGAGCTGCGGATCGAGAACCGGCAGGACTTCGCGGACACCTCCGACTACCTCTTCCGTTGGCGGCTCGACGCCGCCGACCCGGCCCCCGACGGGTCCGGCACACCGTTGGCCGAAGGGGTCCTGGACGTGGCGCCTACGGCGCCCCGGTCCACGGCCACCGTGCCCGTCCCCGTGGTGGCGGGCCGGCATCCCGGCGCGCTGCTGGGTGTCTCCGTGCAGCTGGCCGACCCGACCTGGTGGGCGCCGGCCGGCCACGAGGTCGCCTGGGGGCAGGGACGCCTCGCCGGAACGCCGGCCCTTGCCGAAGCCCCCGGGCAGGCCGGGCAGCACGCGCAGGATGCCGGGCAACCCTGGGAACTGGCCTCCTTCGACGAGGCCGGAATGCTGGCCTCCCTCGCCGACCTGGAACTGGCCGGGCCCGAACTACTGGCCTACAGGGCCCCCATCGACAACGACGAAGGCACCATCGAACCCAGCCGCGGCATGCGCCCCGGCGGACCCGATACGGCAGGGAACAACGCCCAGGCCCCGGAGGACTTCGACTGGGAGGCCTACGCCGGGCTGGCCCCGGGCCCCGTCATCGCCGTGGCGGAACACTGGCGGACCGCCGGATTGCACCGGCTGCAACGCCGGACCCTGTCCATGCGGGCCACGGCCCGGGAACTGTCCAGCGTCTACCGCTATGGCGCCCCGGCCCGGCCCGAGGGCTTCGACGTCGATCTGCACTTCAGCGCCACCGGAACGACCCTGCGCCTCCGGGCGAAGATGCAGGCCCTGCAGGACTACGGATTCCCGCTGGCCCAGCTCGGCCTCGGATTCACCCTGCCGGCCGCGGCGCTCACCGACGACTGCACCGCCCGATTCACCGGGGCCGGACCGGGCGAGAGCTACGCCGACTCCCGCTCGGCCCAACGCTTCGGCACCCACCGGTTGCCGGTGGGGCAACTGCGCACCGGCTACCCGCGCCCGCAGGCCAACGGCCGCCGCGGCGACCTGCGGTCCCTGGACCTGGACCTGGTGGACGGCAGGACCCTTCGGCTGACCATCCTGGAGGGCCCGGCCGATACCGGATTCACGCTCAGCCCCTGGAGCCAGCAGGAACTGGCCGGGGCCAGCCATCCCACCGAACTGCCCGAATCCACCCACTGGCATCTGGGGATCGACGCCGGCCAGCACGGGCTGGGCAGCCGCTCCTGCGGCATCGACGTCGCCGACGCGGAGGCCTTCACGGCCCGTCGTGCCGAGCTGCTCCTGGAACTGGCCGTGCTCCCGGAACGCGGTGGGACCCCATGAGCCTGCACCGTCTCAGCGGGGACGGGGTCGCCTTGCTCCTGCAGACCGCCGGCGATCCCGCCGTCGTGCACTTCGGCGCCGACCCGGGGGCCCTGCCCGGACGGGAATCGACCGGCCCGGTGCTGCATTCGAACTACGACCACCCGCTGAGCATGCCGTTGTGGCCGCAGGCCAGTGCCGGCTGGGCGGGCACCCCGTTGCTCGAGGGCGGACGCGGCGGACGGGACACCTCCGTGCGCTTCACCGATCCCGAGGTGCGCCGCGGGGACAGCCAGCTCGTCCTCACCGCCACCGATGCCGAGGCCGGACTGGAACTGGAAACCACCGTGGAATTGCTGCCCGGCGGACTACTGCGGCTGCGCCACGCCCTGACCAATACGGGCGATGCGGGCTATGAGGTCAGGGCGCTGAACACGATGCTCCCCGTCGGACAGCAGGCCACCGAACTACTGGATACCGCAGGACGCTGGTCCCGCGAACGATCCGAACAACGCCTGCCCTTCGTCACCGGAACCCATGCCCGGACCGGACGACGGGGTCGGACCGGGCACGACGCCCCGTTGCTCCTGGCCGCCGGAACCCCCGGCTTCGCCCACCGCCGCGGCGAACTCTGGGCGGCCCACCTGGGCTGGAGCGGAAACAGCACGGTCTTCGCCGAACGCACCGCCGACCCGTCCCGCGCCCTGGGGGCCGGGGAACTGCCGGGGACCGGGGAGATCGTCCTGGAGACCGGGCAGAGCCATACCGGTCCGTGGGTCTACTTCGCCTATTCGCCGGCAGGACTGGACGGGGTCGCCTCCCGTTTCCATACCTACCTGCGCTCCCGCCCGGGCCATCCGCGCCGGGCCCGGCCCGTGGTGCTCAACACCTGGGAAGCCGTCTATTTCCGGCATGACCTCGACGAGCTCGTCTCGTTGGCCCATGCGGCAGCCGAGGCCGGGGTGGAACGATTCGTGCTCGACGACGGATGGTTCGGCTCCCGCCGTGACGACACCTCGGGACTGGGGGACTGGCAGGTCTCCGGGCAGGTCTGGCCGGAGGGGCTGGTCCCGTTGATCAGCCGGGTCAACGAGTTGGGCATGGAATTCGGTCTCTGGGTCGAACCCGAAATGGCCAACCCCGATTCGGCACTGGCCACCGACCACCCCGACTGGCTGTGCCGGGCCCGGGGAGACCGGTTGGCCCCGACCTGGCGGAACCAGCACGTCGTGGACCTGACCGTGCCCGAGGCCTACACCCACCTCTTCACCGCCCTGGATGCGGTGTTGACGGATGCCGCGCAGGCCGGGGCACCGATCTCGTTCCTGAAATGGGACCAGAACCGGGATCTGACCGATCTGGCCTCGGCCGGCCGGCCTTCGCAGCACGGGCAGACGCTGGCCGCCTACGCCCTGATGGACCAGCTGAAGGCCGCCCATCCCGGATTGGAAATCGAATCCTGTTCCTCCGGCGGGGCCCGGGTGGACCTCGGGGTGCTCGAACACGCCGACCGGGTCTGGGCCTCGGACTCCAACGACGCCCTGGAACGCCAACACATCCAGGAACTGACCCAACGCGTGCTGGCCCCCGAACTGGTCGGACAGCATATCGGCCCGGCCACGTCCCATACCTCGGGGCGCACCCACGCGTTGGCCTTCCGCGGGATCACCGCCCTCTTCGGCCACTTCGGGCTCGAATGGGATATCCGCGAAGCCCGCGGGGCCGACCGGGCGACCCTGCACCAGCTGGTCGGGTTGTATAAGAAGCACCGCGGACTGCTGCATTCCGGTATCCAGGTCCGGGCCGACCTGGGGGACGCGGCATTCAGCCTCTACGGAACCGTCGCCGCCGACGGCGGCGAAGCACTGTATGCCTTCGCGCTGCTGCGTTCCTCCGAAGGCGCCGGCCCGGGAGTCATCGCCCTGCCGGGCCTGCAGGAGGAGAAGACCTACCGGGTCAGGGCCATCGTGCCCGGTCGCGAACCGGGAACCTTCATCCACCGGGAACCGCCCGCGTGGCTGGAAGACGGCTTCACCGCCACGGGCAGTTATCTGTCCACCGTGGGATTGGCCCTGCCCGCACTGAACCCCGAGCGGGCCATCCTGCTCCATGCCGAAGCACTGGAGGCTTTGTGAGTACCATGAACAGCCCCACCGAAACCGCAGGAGCCGATGCCCTCCGCCAGCCCGTCCGGGCCCGGATGGCCGATGGCCGTGAACTGCTGTATTTCTTCGACCACCCCGGCCAGCATGAGGACTTCGTCCCCCCGGCGGACCTGCGGGAACTGCCGGAGCGGCCCAGCCCCGCCCGGCTACGCCGTGACCCATTGACCGGTGAATGGGTGTCCTTTGCCGCCCACCGGCAGGGCAGGACGCATCTGCCACCGGCCGACGAATGCCCGCTGTGTCCCTCGGGGCCCGAGCGGTCCACCGAAGTCGCCGCCGCACAGTACGACGTCGTCGTGTTCGAGAACCGCTTCCCCTCCTTCGGGCCGGGGCAACAGGAGCAGCAGCGCTCCGAGGCGATGGGGGAGACCTACCCGGCCGAGGGCCGCTGCGAGGTCATTGCCTTCGGCGCCGACCACGGGGATTCCTTCGCCGACCTGGATGTCCCACGGGCCCGGACCGTCGTGGACGCCTGGGCCCAGCGCACCGCGGAGCTCTCCGCCCTGCCCGGCGTCGAGCAGGTCTTCGCCTTCGAGAACCGGGGGGCGCAGATCGGGGTGACCCTGCACCACCCGCATGGGCAGATCTACTCCTACCCCTACGTCACCCCGCGCACCCTGACCCAACTGGACCAGGCCCAACGCCACCGCGAGGAAACCGGACGCAACCTCATGCAGGACGTCCTGGACTTCGAGGTGGCCGCAGGAACCCGGATCGTGGAGAGGACCGAATACTTCACCGTGTTCGTTCCCTTCGCCGCCCGGATGCCCGTGGAGGTCCATGTGGTCCCGAACCGGCACGTCGCCGATCTGGCGGGGCTCACGGCCCGGGAACGCTCCGACCTGGCCGATGTCTACCTGCGCCTGCTCCGCGGCGTCGACGCCCTCTATGCGACTCCGACCCCGTATATCGCCGCCTGGTTCCAGGCCCCCGTCCGGCACCCCGCGGCCGGGGAACTGCGCCTGCACCTGCAATTGACTTCCCCGCGGCGGGCCGAGGAAAAACTCAAATACCTGGCAGGATCGGAAGCCGCGATGGGGGCCTTCATCGCCGACGTCACCCCCGAAACCACCGCCGCACGCCTACGGGCCGCCCTCGCAACGCCGACCGGAGCCAGCGCATGAAGCCCGGGGAGAAGGACGCCGCATCCCTGGAGCAGCTCTCGGCCGGCTTCGCCACCCTCTTCGGTGGCCGGCCCGATGGCATCTGGGCGGCACCGGGCCGGGTGAACCTGATGGGCGAACACACCGACTACAACGAAGGGTTCGTTCTGCCCTTCGCCTTGCGGAACAGTGCCCGGGTCGCGGTGGCCCTACGGCCCTCGGGGCCGGCCCGGTTGCGGGTGGCCTCGCTGCAGGGGGCGGATCCTGCGGGAACCGGCCAGACGGCCCTCGCCGGGGAAATCGCCGAGGTGGACCTGGACCGGCTCGAGCCCGCCGACGTCGTCCCCTGGGCCAGATACCTGGCAGGGGTCATCTGGGCCCTCCAACAGCGCGGGCACCACGTGCCGGGGGTGGATGTCCTGCTGGACTCCGACGTCCCCTCGGGCGCCGGTTTGTCCTCCTCGGCGGCCATCGAATGCGCGGTGGCCCTGGCCCTGGATGAGCTCCTGGACGCCGGCATCGACCGGGAGGAACTGGTGCTGGTCTGCCAACAGGCGGAAAACGACTTCGTCGGGGCCCCCACCGGGATCCTGGACCAGTCCGCGTCCCTGCTGGGCACCGCGGGCCATGCGTTGTTCCTGGACTGCCGTAGCCGTCTCTCCCGGCAGGTGCCGCTGGATCTGGCCGCCGAATCCCTGGTGCTTCTGGTGATCGATACCAAGGTCGTCCACGCGCATGAATCCGGCGGGTACAAGGACCTCGTGGCAGCCTGCGCCCGCGGTGCCGCCGGGCTGGGGGTCCCGGCACTGCGTGATGTGGGTCTCGAGCGGCTTGTCGAGGCCGCGGAGGTCCTGGACGCCGCGACCTTCGCCCGGGTGCGCCATATCGTGACCGAGAACCAGCGGGTCCTGGACACGGTGGCGGCGTTGGAGACCGGGGGCCCGCGCACCATCGGCCCGTTCCTGGATGCCAGCCATGCCTCGATGCGCGATGACTTCGGCATCTCCTGCGTCGAACTCGATGCCGCCGTGGAGGCGGCACAGCAGGCCGGGGCGTTCGGGGCCCGGATGACCGGGGGAGGCTTCGGGGGGTCGGCGATCGCCCTGGTCGACGTCGCCGCGGCGGAGGCCGTGGGGACCGCCGTTCGGGAACGCTTCGCCGCCGAGGGATACCGGCCCCCGGATATCTTCGCCGTCCAGCCCGGGGCCGGGGCCCGGAGGCGGACCACCCAGGCATGAGGAAGGCCCCGGCTTTCGGGGGGGAGAAAGCCGGGGCCGGATTCATCACTCGCACCTGATGAGGTGTTTAAAACACTAGGGGCCGAACCTAGCTGCCCGCTGTGTGTGGGTGGGGGTTGGCTGCGAACCCCTCGGTTCCGGTCATGGCCGCAGCCCAGGGGGGCTGGGGCGGACATGATGAAGGCCCCAGTCCGGGCAGGACTGGGGCCTTGTGTTTCATCACTCGCACCTGATGAGGTACTTATGACTCTAGGGGCCGAAGCTTTGAGTTGGCTGTACGCCGGGTGGGCATTGCCCCGGGATCGGTGCGGGGCCGCCGGGGCGCTACTCCTCCTCCACGGCCGCGGGCTCGTATTCGTTGACGGCCTCGGGGTCGCGTCCGGTCCAGATCTTCACGATCGCCCAGCCGACGGCGGTCAGCGGGACGGAGAGCACGGCGCCGACGACACCGCTGAGCACGGTGCCCACGGTCAGGGCCAGCAGGATGACCAGTGCGTGCAGGTGCAGGGCCTGGCCCATGACGACCGGTTGCAGGAAGTTGCTCTCGAGCTGGTTGACCAGGATCACCACGCCCAAAACGATCAGGGCCACGACGGGACCGTTCGCGACCAGGGCCACGAGGGTCGCCAGGATCCCGGCGAAGGTGGCCCCGACCAGCGGGATGAAGGCGGTGATGAAGACGATGGCGGCCAGGGGCAGGGCCAGGGGGACCTGCAGGATCCACAAGGCGATGCCGATACCTGCGGCATCGACGAAGGCTACGGTGGCGGTCCCGCGGATGTAGCCACCCAGGGTGTGGATGGTCCGGTAGCCGCTGGCACGCCATTGGGCGTCGTGGCTGCGCGGGATCCAGGACAGGAAGAAGGCCCAGATCTTGTCGCCGTCCTTCAGGAAGAAGAACAGGATGACCAGCAGCAGCAACAGGCCGGTGAAGAAGCTCCCGGCCGCAGACAGGCCCGACAGGGCGCCGGCGCCGAACTGCTTGCTGGTCAGGAAATCGGTGACGACGTGGACACCTTCATCGATCTGCTTCTGGCCGATCTGGATGGGCAGGTCCTTGACCATGTCCTGGAGTTGTCCGAACCCCTGGACGGCCTGGTCGACCAGGCCCGACCATTCGGCGCGGACAGCGAAGACGATCGCCGTCCCGACGCCCCCCAGGATCACGAAGGAGCCCAGAAAGACCGTCCAGGCGGCCAACATCGCGGAGACATGGCGCCGCATCAGCAGCACCAGCGGCCAGAGGGCACTGGTGAGGATCAGGGCGATCAGTAGCGGTAGCACGACGACGCTGACCTGTGCCAGCCCGACAACGGCGACACCGGCCAGGACAAGCACCAGCAGGACCTGGGCGGCCCGGGTCGCGGTGCGGCCCAAGGCGTTGGACCACAGCAATGCCACCCGGTCCGTGGGGGCCACGCGGGGATCCGCGGCTCCCAGCGAATCGATCTGGGCGTGGCGTGCGCCGGGACTGACGGGTAGCGCCGGGGCATTGCTGCGCCTGGAGCGGCGACGGAATAAACGAAGACTCATCGGATGACCTCTGGATTCATGCCACCACTCTAGGCGAGCAACCGGGCGCTGACCTGCTAATCGGCGATGTAGAACAGACGTTTGTTCACGAATTCATCCATTCCCAGCGGGCCCAGTTCGCGGCCGTAGCCCGAACGCTTGACCCCGCCGAACGGTAGATCAGCGTCCTCGCCGATGCCGTTGACGTTGGCCATGCCGACCTGCAACCGCTGGGCGAGCTTGCGGGCCCGCTCCTCGTCGGTGCTGAAGACCGCGCCGCCCAGACCGTATTGGGTGTCGTTGGCCAGGCGGATGGCCTCCTCGTCGGAGGAGACCTTGTAGACGACCGCGACGGGGCCGAAGAGTTCCTCGCGGTAGGCCCGCATGTCCTCGGTGACGCCGGTCAGCACGGCGGGGGAGTAGTAGCAGGACGGGCCGTCATGGAGGGTTCCGCCGGCATGCAGGGTGGCGCCCTGGGCGACGGCGTCCTGCACCTGCTCGTGCACCGCCTCGGCGGCGGCGCGGGAGGACAGCGGGCCGAACGTGCCCGCCTCCTCGGCGGCCGGGTCCCCGGGGACCAGCCCGTGGGCCTGCGCGGTGAGACCCGCCACGAAATCGTCGTAGATGTCCTCCATGACGATCATGCGCTTATTGGAGTTGCAGGCCTGTCCGGTGTTTTCGACCCGGGTGTCCCAGGCCAGTTTGGCGGCGGCCGCCACGTCCGCGGAATCCAACACCACGTAGGGGTCCGAACCCCCGAGTTCAAGTACTGCCTTCTTCAGGTTCTTGCCGGCCAGCTGCCCGATGATCGCCCCGGCCCGCTCGGAACCGGTCAGCGAGACCCCCTGGATGCGCGGGTCGGCGATGACATCGGCAATCTGGTCATGCGTGGCGAACAGGTTCACGTAGGCGCCCGCCGGGACCCCGGCGTCGTCCATGATCTGTTTGATGGCCAAGGCCGAGCGGGGGCAGGTCTCGGCGTGCTTGAGCACGATCGTGTTGCCCAGCATCAGGTTCGGCGCGACGAAGCGGGCGACCTGGTAGTACGGGAAGTTCCACGGCATGATCCCCAGGAGCGGGCCGACCGGCAACCGCTGGACCATGGCGCGGCCCCCGCCGATGGCCTTGATCTCCTGATCGGCGGCCAGGGTGGGGCCTTCGGTGGCGAAGTAGTTGAAGATGTCGGTGCAGAACTCGGCCTCGTCCTTGGACTCCGAGAACGGCTTGCCCATCTCCAGGGTGATCGTGGAGGCGAGCTCATCGGCCCGTTCGGTGAACAGTTCGGCGACGCGCTTGACGATGACGGCCCGGTCGGCGATGGGCAGGGCGCCCCAGGAATCGTAGGCGGCCTGGGCGGCGTCCACGGCCTCGCGGACCTGGGCGTCGGTTGCGGTTTCGAAGGTCTCGACGACCTCACCGGTGGCGGGGTTCTGCACGCGGTAGCCGGACGGGTTGGACTGCTGGGCGGTGGTGGTCACTGCCGGTCTCCTCTTCGTTGAAACTCACGGCGCCCTGGGCGGAGGCCGCACGGATCCATCATGTCCCGGATCCCCGGCTTTGTGAATCGAGTCACTGCATCTGCACATTTTGGCGGCCCTGCTTCAGTGCAAGGGCCCGGGGCCGCGGGGGTGCGGGGCTGGACGCTGGAGGAGCTTCCGGAGCCGGAGAAGCTGCCGCCGCTGCCGCCGGAGCCGGTCCCCGCTCAGGGCGGCGACGGCCGGTGCCGCTGCGGCGAGGTGCCCGCCGAGGCGGGGTCGTTGGGGGAGCGGCTCCTGGGCGCGGTGTCCACCGGCTGCACCTGCCTAGGACTGGGAGAAGCGGCGCCAGATGTCCACGCTGTCGGCTCCGCTGGTGATTCCATCGATCAGTTCCAGTTCCTCCGGGGTGAAGGAGGTGTTTTCCACGGCCGAAAGGTTCTCGTCAAGCTGCCGGGTCGAGGAGGCCCCGATGAGCACGGAGGTCACCCCGCCCTCGCGCAGCAGCCAGGCGATGGCCATCTGGGGCAGGGTCTGGCCTCGTTGCTCGGCCAGCCGGGCCAGTTCGCGGACCGTGGACAGGTTCTCCTCGGTGAGTCCGGCCAGCGAGGACCTGCCTCCGGCGGGGACCGCGTTCTTGTCGTCCAGGTATTTCCCGGTCAGCAGGCCCTGGGCCAAGGGGGTGAAGGCGATCGAGCCCATGCCCAGTTCCTCCAGGGTGTCCAGCAACCCGTCCTCGACCCAGCGGTTGAGCATCGAGTAAGAGGGCTGGTGGATGACCAGCGGGGTGCCGAGTTCACGGGCCGCGGCCTTCGCGGCGGCGGTCCGCTCCGGTGAGTAGGAGGAGATGCCGACGTAGAGGGCCTTGCCCTGGCGGACCAGCTGGTCCAGTGCGCCGATGGTTTCCTCGATGGGCGTGTTCGGATCGGGTCGGTGCGAGTAGAAGATGTCGACGTAATCCAGGCCCAGACGCTGCAGGGATTCATCGGCGGAGGCCCGGAGGTACTTGGCCGAGGCCCAGTTCCCGTACGGGCCCGGCCACATGTCGTAACCGGCCTTCGAGGAGATGATCATCTCGTTGCGGTAGGGGCGGAAATCGGTACGCATCATGCGTCCGAAGTTCTCTTCGGCGGAACCGGCGGGCGGGCCGTAGTTGTTCGCCAGGTCGAAATGGGTGATCCCGTGGTCGAAGGCGTGGCGCAGGATCTCCCGCTGGGTGCCGAAGGTCCTGTTGTCCCCGAAGTTCCACCACAGGCCCAGGCTCAACGGGGGCAGCAGCAGGCCGGAGTTGCCGACCCTGCGGTACTGGAGGTCGTCGTAGCGCTCGAGGGCGGCGACGTAGGGATCGTGGGTTTCCGGGGTGCGGGGGGTGTGGACGTCATCAGCCATGGGGTGCTCCTGGGGACGGGAAGACAAGGTCAGCCCCATGCTACGCGGTGCCCGGGGAACTACCCCTCAGTGATCGATACCAGGCGGTGTCCCTTAGCCGGCGAAGGGCAGCGCCCCCGCGAGGACCCCGACCATGAAGGCAGGCAGGGGAACCCATGACCACCAGTTGGTGGGAAAGCCGGGGTGTGGGGTGTCGGCAGCAGGGCGTGGTGGTGGCGCCAGGAACAGGCAGATCAGACCGAAGATCACCAACAAGACGGTCGTCACCGCCGCGCCGGCCAGCGTGTTTCCGAGGAAGACTCCTTCGGGTAGCGCCTCGGTGGCAGCCGCTTCGCGGAAGGCCTCGAGGACGGAAGTGGTACGTGAGGTGCTTGGCAGCCAGCAGATGACAAAGAAGGCGATTGAAACCACCGCAGCGGCAATGGTCGCGAACCGTGCCCCGGGACCGACGACCTTGCGTGCATCGGGGCGCATGAGTCGAAGCCACCCGAGGTAGGCGAGGATTGGAACGACGGTGAAAAGGAGTATTCCCGCGCCGAAGCGGATCAGCTGGATGATGGACAGGGTGCCTGTTTCGGCCGTTTCCGCCCCGGTGACGTCCCCGGCGATGGCCAGGACGGGAGCCCGGAACGCCGCGAACCACAACAGTGCCACTGCGGAGCCCACCAACGCGGCGATGAGCCGGTTGCGGACCAGGGAAAGATAGGGGTTTCTCATGGCCATGTCGTGGTGATCGTTCCTCGGGCTGGGCGAAGGCTGCGTCATCAGTCTAAGCGGCCCTGCCCGGGGCCAACGGGGAGGTA
>NZ_JBQSYU010000021.1:0-62800 GCF_052379645.1 Arthrobacter sp. 179
AGGAACGGGCGCAACGGAATGAGGATGACTTCGCTGATCTTGGCAGCCGGGTTCTGCCGGCTCCAGTCGGACAGCGTCAGTTCCCGGCAGTTGGTGCTGTCGACTTTGAAGATCCTCTCCATTTTCGCCGCGAACTCCGGGTCGTGGATCTCAAGGTTCGTCTCGTAGTTCCCGGTCAGGCTCAGCCGGTCGATGTTGGCGGTGCCGATCGTGGACCATTGGCCGTCGATGGTGGCGGTTTTGGCGTGGATCATGGCGTCGCGGTAGAGCAGGATGGAGATCCCCTCCCGCAGCATGGTGGTGAAGAACCCCCGGGCCAGCCAGTCGGCCAGGACGTGGTTGGAATCCTCCGGGAGGATGAGCCTGACATCGACGCCCCGCCTGCTGGCGGCCCGCAGTGAATCAAGGATCTGCCGATCGGGGATGAAGTAGGCGGTGGTCATGTAGATGTGATCGCTGGCCCGGTTGATGGCGTCGAGGTAGACCCCCCGGATCGGGTACACCAGATGGGAGGGCATGTTGTTGGCCGTGCGGATGTGCGGATCCCACGTCAGCGCCGGCTGGTGGGGGATTTCCGGCCGGCCGCAGGCGGTGTTCCAGACGTCCAGGAATGCCTGGCGCAGTTCCCAGACCGCCGGACCCTTGAGGCGCAGATGCGTATCGCGCCATTCGGTGGCGTAGAGATCCCCGATGTTGTAGCCGCCGACGAATCCGGTTTCGCCGTCCACGATTAGCAATTTGCGGTGGTCCAGGCCGGTGCTTCGCAGCGGGGTGAACAACCGTGAGGGGCGCAGGACGGGGAACCGGTACACGTGGACCCCGGGGTGGAACCGGAAGAAGGAGCGGGGGACGACGAGGTTGGCGAAGCCGTCGTAGATGACGAAGACGTCGACCCCGCGGGCCGCGGCATCGTTCAAGGCTTCCTTGAAGCGTTGTCCGGTCGCGTCGGACTTCCAGATGTACGTCTCCAGGAAGACGTGTTCTTCGGCGCCGCGGATGGCGGCGAGCATATCGGCGTAGAGGTCTTCGCCGTAGGTGTAGATCTTCGTCTCGGAGTCCTTGACGGGGGCGTCGAATGCCCCCGGGCGCGGGAACCCCGCCCGGCGGGTCCGTTGGCGGCGTTTGAGCGAATCGAAGATCACCAGGCCGGCCACCACCGTGGCCTGCAAGGCCACGAAGGCCAGCGCCAATCGGGCGGCCGTTTTTTTCAAGCCCGCCATGACGGCGGGCGGGATCACGGAAGACATGGTGTGAGTTTAGTTCCGATGCCGGCGTCGGGGCTCGTGCGACTCGGTGCCCCCGGGGCGGAGACGGGGTTGACGGCGGGGGTGTCGTCCCTCACACTGGATAATATACGATTTAGTATATTAAGTCAGGATCTGTAGGTGGCGCCAGAGATGTCGTCGCGCAGCAGAAGCCAGGTGGGGGCGCCGGAACCGCCACACCAGTCCAGGAGTGAACCATGAGCACAGCACGGCTCGATGCCCACGCACGCAAGACCCAGCGACGCGTCGCCTTTGCCACGATCGTTGGGACCACCATCGAGTGGTACGACTTCTTCATCTACGCCACGGCCGCCGGCCTGGTCTTCGCCCATGTGTTCTTCGCCCCGGCGGGGGAGTCCATCGGACTGCTGCTCGCCTTCGCCTCCGTGGGCATCAGCTTCCTCTTCCGGCCGCTGGGGGCGTTCCTTGCCGGGCATTACGGGGACAGGATCGGCCGGAGACCGATGCTGGTCATCACGCTGATCATGATGGGCTCCGCGACGACCCTCATCGGCGTGTTGCCGACCTATGGGACCGCCGGGATCCTGGCCCCCATCCTGTTGCTGTTGCTGCGGATCCTGCAGGGGGTCTCCGCCGGCGGCGAATGGGGTGGAGCGGTACTGATGGCCGTCGAGCATGCCCCGGCGGACCGCCGGGGTCGGGCCGGCGCATTCCCCCAGCTGGGTGTGCCGTTGGGCCTGCTGCTGGCCACTGGCGTGACCGCACTGATGACCGGGTGGATCTCCCCGGGGGAGGCCTTCGTCCAGTGGGGGTGGCGGATCCCGTTCCTGCTCAGCGTCGTGCTGATCGCCGTCGGCTACATGGTCCGCCGTGCGGTGGACGAATCCCCGGTGTTCCAGGAGATCGCGGAGAAGAAGCAGCAGACCAAGGTGCCGATCGCCGAGCTGTTCCGCAAGCATTGGCTGCTGGTGCTCCTGGCCGCGCTGGTCTTCGCGGGCAACAACGCCGCGGGCTACATGGCCACCGGCGGATTCATCCCCAGCTACGCGACCAGTGATGCCGTGGGCCTGGACCGCACGGATGTCCTGGTGGCCATGACCTTCGCCGCTGCCATGTGGTTCATCTTCACCTTCGCCGCCGGGGTGCTGGCGGACAAGATCGGGCGCAAACGAACCTACCTGATCGGCTTCGGCATCCAGATACTGATGGTCTTCCCGCTCTTCTGGATGATCGATACCGGCTCGCTCCCCCTGCTCTACCTCGCGCTGGGACTGTTCACGATCGGGCTCGGGTTGACCTACGGTCCGCAGGCCGCCTGGTACTCAGAGATATTCCCGGCCTCCGTGCGGTTCTCCGGGGTGTCGATCTCCTATGCCCTCGGGGCGATCCTGGGTGGGGCCTTCGCCCCGACCATCGCCCAGGCCCTGATCAACGCCACCGGCACCGGGGCATCCATCTCGGTCTATCTGCTGCTCATGACCGTCGTGGCCATTGCCGCAGTGCTGATCCTGCGGGATCGGCCCGGGATCAACCTGTCCATCAACAACCAGGCCGAGCAGGAGGTGGGGGCTACCATCTTCGATCAGCGACGCGCCCCCGCGTTCGAAAAGGCGAGGGGGTAGGCCCCGGTCACGGCCGGCCACTGCCGCGTGCCGTGCGGCAGCTAGCCGGTTTTCCCGGTCTCGGGGAGCGAATGGCTCACGACGACCCCTGCGACCCCGAGCACGGCCAGGAAACCCAGCGCGGCTTCGGGGCCCAGCGCGGCGAGGGCGCCGGAGATCGCACCGGCGACCAAAAGCAGGACCCCCATCGCCGTGTTGGCCACGGCAATGTACCGGGTGCGGAGATCTCCCTCGGCGAGGTCGACCACATACGTCTTCCGTGCCACCCGCACCGCGGTATGGCTCAGGACCAGGACCAGATAGACCGCCGGATAGATCCACCACAGTTCCCGGCTACCCGGGATGAACAGCACGACGGCGAGGAACAGGACCACGACGAGCGTGGCGAAGGCGGCACCCCAGAGCATCAGCCGGCGTGAGGAGCGATCGGCCCAGCGGCCGAAGGGCCGTCCACCCACCAAAGCCGCCACGCCCTGGGCCATGACGAACGGACCGAGCGACCCGAGCCCGGCATCGCCGGTTGCGGCACTGAGGGCAACGACGAAGGGCGGGCTGAGCGCGGAGACCAGCAACAGGGCGCGGGCGACGACGAATCGGCGGAACCCGGCATCGCTGCGCAGCAGGTTCCATGCCGAACGGGCCCACCCCTCGTCCTCGACAGCCGAAGCCGGCGGATTCTCCTGCTCGGGCTCGCGGACTCCCCGGTACACCACTGCGGCCAGGACCCAAGCCAGAGCGGCAGCCCCAAGCAAGGCCGCCAGCACCATTGTCGAGACGTCATCACCACCGAGCAGACGGATCAACAGCCCCAGGGTGATTGCGACGGCGCCCGAGAACACCGTGGACCACCCGTTGATCTGACCGCGCTCGCCTTCGGGCACGGTACGCCCGAGCACATCCTTGCCCGCCAACGAACACAGCGACCGGGACACCGAGAAGAGCGCCAGCGCTGCAAGGAGCAGCACGCCTGCCGCTTGTCCATCCAGCGTCGCGGCGATCAGGGCCAGGGCCGCCGTCGCCAGCGCCTGGCCCGCGGCGCCGATGATCCAGACCGTCGTCCGCCGGCCCCGGCGTTGCACCATCGGGGCCAGAGCCGCCTGCGGCAGCATGGATCCGGACTCGCGGATGGGCACCAGCAGCCCGACCAGGACCATCGGAGCTCCCAACGAGGCGAGCAGCCACGGCAACACGGTCTTCGCGTTGACCACCTGGTCCCCGACGGCCTGGAGCGAGTTGGCGACCACCTGGCGCAGGCCGTTGCGGGCGATGATCCGTTGATGGGCCTGCGACTGGTCGCGTCGATCCGCCCGGACGAGGCGTTGGTAGACGCCCCGGGTATTCACTGCGGGACCCCGGGGTCGCGGCGTGCAACCGTGAGGCGGTCCGGGAGTGCGGGGGCCCGGCTCCCGCCGGTGGTTGCGCCGTAGGGCCGGGACGGCACGACCCCTGTTGCGAGTTCCATCCGCGCCCCTCTTTCCGACAGAGTGGAACCAGCCTACTGCCCCCAGGGGCGGCCCGGGCGGATCAGCAGCAGTGCGGGTCCGAGCCGGCGGATTCGGCCTCGCCGGTGATCGCCGAGAGCGGTTGCGTGCAGGCATCGCCCCGCCAGGCCTCGAGACCTTCGCGCAGGGCGACGACGGCAATGACCAGCCCGGCCACCGGGTCGGCCCAGGTCCAGCCGAAGAGGCTGTTGAGCAGCAGGCCGAACAACACGGCCGCCGAGAGGTAGGAACAGATCAGCGTCTGCTTCGAGTCGGCGATGGCCGAGGCCGACCCGAGGGCCTGGCCCGTCCGGCGCTCCCACAAACTCAGGAACGGCATGACAACGAGGCTGACGGCGGCCAGGACGATGCCCACGGTGCTGTGTTCGGCCTCCCGCAGCCCCGCCAGGGTCAGTACCGCGTCGATGCTGATGAAGACCGCCAACCCGAAGAAGGAAAAGGCGATCAACCGCAGTGCCGTCCGTTCCCGTTTTTGCGGATCCGGGGCCGAGAATTGCCAGGCCACTGCCGCGGCGGAGAGGACTTCCACGATGGAATCCAGGCCGAAGCCGAGCAGCGCCACCGATGACGCTGCGGTGCCGGCGGCCAAGGCGATCACTGCTTCGATGACGTTGTAGCTGATCGTCAACGCCACGATCAGCCGAATGCGGCGCTTCAGGACCTCGCGTCGTTGGTCGCGGTCCCCGGGAGCCCTCAGCACGTGCATCCGGGCCCTGCACAGCAGTCGGGTTCCATCCGCAGGGCGGCCTTGAGTAGTTCGTCCATGGCGGCTGCCAGATGGGGGTCGGTCAGGCGATACCAGGAACGCCTGCCCTCGGGGATCGCCTCGACGAGCCCGCAGCCGCGCAGGCAGGCGAGCTGGTTGGACATGACCTGCCGGGAGACGCCGAGGGCCTCGGCCAGATCGGACGGATAAGCCGGTCGTTCCCGCAAGGCCAGCAGCACACCGACGCGGGTGGGGTCGGATACGGCATGGCCGAAGCGGGACAGTGCGGCGGTATGCGAGGCGGTGGCGGTGGGATGCATGAGTACCACGGTACAGCTAATCCTGAATTCACAAAAGCGTGGATGACCTAGTGATCGGCGGCCGTGGCGGTGACCCACAGGGCCCGGATGGCTTCGGGGCGCAACACCACCCGGGCCTCGTCGTCGTGCGGGGCCAGGGCCAGGGAGCCGTTGGCTTCGGCTGCCGCGATGTCGACCAGCGCGCCCGGGCGCAACCCGTGCCGGGCGAGCAGGCGCAACAGACCGGGGTCCTCGTCGGAGATGCGAGTGACCTCATAGGTTCCCGGGAGGGCCTCTGCGAGGTTGACCGCATGTGCCGGACGCCGCGTGGCTCCGGCCACGGTGGGGATCGGGTCTCCGTGGGGGTCGTGGACGGGGTGCCCCAGCAGGGAATCGATGCGTTCGATCAGCGTGTCCGAGACGGCATGTTCGAGGTTCTCCGCCTCGTCGTGGACCTCCTCCCAGGAATACCCCAACGTACGGACCAGGAAGGATTCGAGGAGACGGTGCTTGCGGACCATGGCCACGGCATGGCGTTGTCCAGCGGCGGTGAGGCGGACCGGCTGGTAGGGCTCGTGGATGACCAGCCCCTGGGCGTGAAGCCGGCGCATGGTGTCGGAGACATTGGCGGCGGTGGTCCCGAAGCGTTCCGCCAGCGCCTTTCCGGTGACCGGGGAGCCGCCCCATTCGGTGGCGGACCAGATGGCCTTCAGGAAATCCTCGGCGACGCGGCTGATTTCCCCGGAGCCCGGGGGCGGGGTTGCCGGAGTGTGTTCTTGTCTCATTGGGCCCCCGTGACGGTCAGGTAGATGAGCAGCAGATTCAAGGCGATGATGGCCACGGTGATCGCCCACGCGAAGACCTGGGTGCCCAGGCCGTTGATGAACCGGCCCATCACCGAACGCATCCCCGTATAGCGGACCAGAGGGACCAGTGCGAAGGGGATGCCGATGGAGAGGAAGACCTGGCTGAGCACCAGGGCCCAGGTCGGGTCGACCCCCACGGTGAGGATGGCCAGTGCCGGGATCAGCGTGACGACCCTGCGCGCCAGCAGGGGGATCCGGCGCTGCAGCAGGCCCGACATGATGGCCGAACCGGCATAGCAACCCACCGAGGTCGATGCCAGGCCCGAGGCCAGGAGTCCGACGCCGAAGATGACGCCGATGACCGGTCCCAGCGCCTCGACGATGGTCCCATGGGCGCCCTGGATCGTGTCGGTGCCCTCCACTCCGCGTAGGCTCGAGGCCGCCAGCAACAACATCGCGATGTTGACCGAACCGGCCACGATCAACGCCAGGACGACGTCCCAACGGTTGGCATGCAGGAGTCGCCGGATCCCCGATTCGGTGTGCCCTTCACCATGCCGGTCCCGGGCCAGGGAGGAATGCAGGTAGATGGCGTGGGGCATGACCGTGGCCCCGAGCATGCCGGCCGCGAGCAGGACCGTGCCCGTGCCCTCGAACCTGGGAACGAGCCCGCCGGCGGCGGCACCCCAGTCCATCGGGCTGACCAGCAGGCCCGCAACGAATCCGATGGTGATCAGCACCAGCAGCGCCATGATCACCAGTTCGAAGGGGCGTTGACCATGCCGGGACTGGATGGTCAGCAGGGCCATCGAGACGATCCCGACGATCAGCCCGCCCAACGGCAACGGCAGGCCGAAGAGGATGTGCAGTGCAATGGCCCCGCCGATGACCTCGGCCAGATCGGTGGCCATGGCGATGAGCTCGGCCTGGCCCCAGAAGGCCAGGCGGCCGCCGCGCGAGAGCCGGGCGCCCAGGATCTCGGGCAACGACCTGCCGGTGACCAGCCCCAGCTTCGCCGAGAGGTACTGGATCATCACGGCCATGACGTTCGCCGCCACCAGCACCCAGACGAGCAGGTAGCCGTGTTGGGCTCCGGCGGTCAGGTTCGCCGCGACATTGCCGGGGTCGACATAGGCGATGGCCGCAACGAAGGCCGGACCCAGCAGCCACACCAGGCGTCGCTGGGGGTGTCCTTGCCGTTCCACGACGGACGGTGCCGTCGAACCAGTTCGTTTCATCGCACGGATCCTTTGAGTTAAGTCCACTTAACTTATCGTTCCGGGACCCGATGACGCCAGCGGGATGACGTGAACCGGCCTAGGATGGGCCCATGGATGAGAACCGGTATTCCACCCGCGGCGCCTATGTGAACGTTGGTGAGGAATTCACCCGTGACACGAACTACATCAATGATCGGATCGTCGCCGATCCGGAGGCCGTCCGGGCCTCAGCCGCCCAGGGTGGTGGCTCCATCGGGGACCCCGGGGCCGGACTCTCGGAGGGGGCCCGGGCCTGGCCCGTGGAGGCCGGACGCTATCGGCTCGTGGCGGCCCGCGCCTGCCCGTGGGCGAACCGGGCCCTGATCGTGCGCCGGCTGCTGGGGCTCGAGGAGGCGTTCAGTGTCGGACTGCCCGGTCCGACCCACGATGTCAGGTCCTGGACCTTCGATCTGGATCCCGGAGGCCGGGACCCCGTCCTGGGGACCGAACGGCTGCAGGAGAACTTCTTCCGGCGCTTCCCCGACTACCCGCGGGGCATCACCGTTCCGGCAATGGTGGACATCCCCACCGGCGGCGTCGTGACCAACGACTACCCGCAGATGACGCTGGACTTCTCGACCCAATGGAAGCAGTTCCACCGGGCGGGGGCCCCCGACCTGCTGCCTGCAGGGCGCTGGGAGGAGATGGCCCCGGTCATCAAAAGGATCTTCACCGAGGTCAACAACGGGGTCTACCGCTGTGGTTTCGCCGGTTCGCAGCAGGCCTACGACGAGGCCTACCAGCGCCTCTGGACTGCCATGGACTGGTTGGAGGAACGCCTCGCCGGGCAGCGGTACCTGATGGGGGAGACCATCACCGAGGCGGATGTCCGCCTGTTCACCACCCTGGTGCGCTTCGACGCCGTCTACCACGGGCACTTCAAATGCAACCGGAACAAGCTCGCCGAGATGCCGGTGCTCTGGGCTTATGCCCGGGACCTGTTCCAGACCCCGGGGTTCGGGGACACCGTCGATTTCACGCAGATCAAACGGCACTATTACATCGTGCACGAGGACATCAATCCCACCGGATTCGTGCCGCAGGGCCCCGCGCTGGACAACTGGCTCCAGGCCCACGGACGCGAGGAACTGGGCGGTTCCCCGTTCGGCTCCGGAACGGCGCCCGGACCGGTGCGTGCCGGGGAGGAAGTCACCGCCGGGCACAACCCGCTCCATCCCGGTTGAGGTCCGGCTACCCGTTGCGTCCGGGCTGCCCCCGATCGTCAAGACCCTTCAGGAACAGGTTTTTCTGGACCTGGTCCCAGCCCTCGGAGGTCAGTTTGGAGGCCTCGAAGTCGTCGGCCTCTATCCTGGCCGAGATGCCGTAGAACGAAACGTCGAACGGCATGCCGGCACAGGCGATGTGATCTTCCTCCGCGACGATCAGGCAGAGGCCCTCATCCGATTCGGCGCTCTGCCTGGCATCCCCGGTGGCTGCGCGGGCCATATAGAACGAGAGGCCGTCGACCTGGGCGGCAAAGCGCACTGTATCCGGTTCGAATCCGCCGACATGGAGATCGGAGGGCAACTCGTCCTGCGCGGTGGCCGGCTCATCGAGTAGTTCGATGCCCTGATCCGCCGGGCTGCTGCACCCGGCCAGGAGCGGTAGGGCCAGTAGCGGAACCAGAAGGTGACGTCGCATGGGGCCAGCCTCCCCGACGCGTTGGATTCTGGCTACCCCTCGTCCTCGGGAACCGGATGGCGTGGGGGTGTCCTGCTGCTGTGGTCCAGACCCTTGACGAACAGCTGGCGCTGCAGCTGTTCCCACCCCTCGGGTGCCGGGTGCGGGGTGTGCTCAGCGTCGGGCACGAATCGGGCCGAGACGCCGAGGAACCGGGTTTCCAAGGGCAGCGGTCCGCAGGTGATGACCTCCGGCTCGGCGACGATGAGGCAGGCCCCCCACCCCGGCGGGAGGTTCGCCGGACCGCCCGTCAGGGGTGGCCGGGCCAGATAGAAGGAGAAGCCATCGGTCCGGGTGAGCAACCGGGTGGTTCCCGGCTGGAAGCCCGCCACGGCGGTGTCGGCTGGCAGGGCATCCTCCGCGGTGGCCGGCCGATCGAGGAGTTCCAGGCCCGCGCCGGTGGAGCCGCACCCTGCCACTGGAGCCAGGCATAAGGCCAGCAGCGGAACCATGAGGCGAGGGCGCATGGGGACAGCGTGCCCGATGGGCAGGCTCCTGGCTACCGTCGGGGGCCAACGCGAAGCGTCGGGGTGGCATGGCAGGATGGAACCCATGACGATCACCGCCGCCGCAGACGGCTCCGCGCTTGGAAACCCAGGACCCGCCGGCTGGGCCTGGTACGTCGACGACTCCGCCTGGCGGGCCGGCGGCTGGCCCCACGGGACGAACAACATGGGCGAACTGATGGCCGTGCTGGATCTGTTCCGTTCCACCGAACATGTCGCCGACGAGCACCTGCACATCCTGTGCGATTCCCAATACGTCATCAACTGCATCACCAAGTGGATGCCGGGGTGGAAACGCAAGGGATGGAAGAAGGCCGACGGCAAGCCGGTGTTGAACGTGGACCTGCTCAAGCAGATCGATGAGGCCATCACCGGCCGCGACTACCGGTTCGAATGGGTCAAGGGCCATGCCGGGCACCACCTCAACGAGGCGGCCGATGACCGCGCCCGGGCTGCGGCCACCGCCTACCAGTCCGGGCGGGGCAGCGACGCGGGCCCGGGCTACCCGGGATCCGGGTCACCTGAGGCCGGCCCGGCGGACCCCGGCCCTTCCCCGCAGGCCGAGCCGGCCCCCACCGGTGCGGACCCCCTGGAACAGGACGACTTGTTCTCCTCCCTCGAGGACCCCGCCGAAACGGGCCGCGGAAGCGCCGAGATCGATGCCGTGGTCGCCCTGGAACGGGAGTTGCTGGATCCTCGGGTCCGCAGCGAAGTGGGACAGCTGAACTTCCTGCTGCATCCGGACTACCGCGAAGTCACGTCCCGGGGGACGCTGACCGAACGCGAGACCGCGGTGACCGTCTTGTCCTCGGGGGCCGTGGACCTGCTGGAAGCCGCCGATCAGGTGGGCGAGGAGGACGACGTCGTCCCGCACGGCGGATGGTCGACCCCGCCGGCCGGCCCCGGGATCGACCGTGCCTTCGAACTGCTCGAGGCGATCCGCGTGGGGGTGGAGGCGATCCACCTGACCTACCGTCTGGTCGGAACGGAATCGGCGGTCACCGTCGGTTCCCTGTGGCAGCGTGAAGAGCAGCGCTGGCGGTTGCGCTTCCGCCAGGAAACCCCCGAAGTCTAGATCCCCGAATGCCGGGGACCCCTCCCCGGAATCGGCAGAGCCCAGGAGCCCCACCGTGAACGACCCGCGCTTCGCCCCCGTCACCGAGCTGTTGGAATCCTTCGCCACGGCGGACCCCGACTACTCGGCCCAGCTCTGCGTCTACGCCGGTGGGCACCCCGTCATCGACCATGCGGTGGGACCGAACTCACAGCTGGATTCGCTGACCGGGGTCTTTTCCGCCTCCAAGGGGGCCGCCGGCATGGTCATCGCCCTGCTGGTGCAGGATGGCCTGCTGGACTTGGAGGAACCGGTGACCAGGTATTGGCCGGAATTCGCGGCCCGGGGCAAGAAGGCCATCACGGTCGGGCAACTGCTGAGCCACCAGGCCGGGCTGCCGGGGGTCGACGGCGGCATGGCGGTGGAGCACTACACCGAATCATCCCAGGGCGCCGCACGCCTGGCCGCCGCCCCTCCCGTCTGGAAACCCGGCTCCACGCACCAATACCACGCGTTGACCATCGGGATCTTCGCCGAGGAACTCGTCCGGCGCATCACCGGGCAGACCCTGCAGCAGGTCTACGAGACCCGCATCCGGGAGCCCTTCGGCATCGACTTCCACCTCGGTCTGCCCGAGGGCGAGGAGCCCCGGTTCCGCGAGGTGCTCAAACCCGCGCAAAGCCCGGAGCTTCCCTTCATCGACCCGTATGGTCCGCTGGGTCTGGCGCTGAACTCCACGGCGGGCTTCGATATCGGAGAGGGCATCAGCTACGACCTGCTGGACCTGCCCAACTACCGGCGGATCAGGGCCTCGGGCCTCGCGGCCGCCGGGGGAGTGGCCAGTGCCCGCGGCCTGGCGCGGCTCTATGCGGCGGCCAGCACCGGCGTCGTCCGGGACGACGGGGCCGCCGATGGGCCCTTCCTGACCGAGGACACGCGAGGGACGGTGGCCGCCGAGCAGGTGTTCGGCCTCGACCGGGCCAACGGGCTGACCGGGGCGTTCGCCGTGATGTTCATGAAATCGATCCCGCGCAACGACTTCGGGTCCTGGCAGTCCTTCGGCCACGACGGGGCCAACGCCACGCTGGCCTACGCCGACCCCGCCTACGGCATCGGATTCGGTTATGTGCCGGCCCGGGCCGAGGAGAGCGGCACCGGCACCCGGGGTGGGCAACTCAGCGTGGCCGTACGCCAGGTCCTGCTCTCCCTCGCCGGCGGCTGAGCGGCGGCACCGGGGTTCACGCGCTCTGCTGCAGGGGCCAGGTCGAGGAGGCGAGTAGTTCGCCGTCGTGCCCGCAGACCAGGACCGCGACCCCGAAATCGCGGACGGCGGCCTCCAGGGTGGATTCCCCGCCGGCCATGATGGCCTGGGACAGCACATCCGCGGTGACGATCTCCTCGGCCAACACGCTGACCTGCAGATAGGCGTTCGGCCCGGCTCCCGCCCCCGTCGAGGTGGTGGCCAACGCCGCGGTGAAGCCGGGGGTCCCGGCCAACGGCACATCGGCGACCAAGGTCGCCGGATCGAAGGGATCGGTGATCCCGGCCCGCCAATGCCTGCCATAGAACGGGTCGGTTCCGGTGGGTTCTGCCGGGAAGGGCGAACCGCTGCACAGCACGTCGCCGCCGGCGGTGACCGACCAATGCGGCAGTTGGAGGTCCATCATGGCCTGGCCGGCGTGGGCGATGGCCCACCCCTTGACCAGCCCGCTCAGATCCACCGGTCCGGTGGAGGTGTGCGGGGTGTAGGCACCGTCGGTCGCCTGGCGCCAGACGGTCGCCTGCTCATAGAGCGCCCGCAACCGGCGGTGGGCGTACCGGAGTTCGATGTCCCCGCGACGCAGGCTCTCCACCGGGCCCTGGCCGTCGACGCCGAAGGAGGTCTGGGCGTCGAGGAAGATGCGCTGGACCGTTTCCACGGCGGCGTCGAGCTCGTCGGGTTCCAGCGGCGCGCTGATGCCGACCGTCGTGCCCAGGGCCTGGAACGACCGGTGGGCCAGCTCCGGGATCCGCGGATCGGCCGGCCCGCCCGTCGCTTCGTCCACCACGCTCATGCCCGGGGTCCCGCGAGACCTGCCGGGGCCATGTGGTCCGGCGTGCTGATGAGCTGGACGGGCTCCGAACCGCGCAGCTGCTGGCGCCTGACACTGGACAGGGTCGAGGGACTGGCCGCCGGCCTCGTGGTGATCGCAACCGCGGAACCGCTCGTGGTGGACCCGAGTCGATAGGGTGCGGGAGCCGGTGTCGCCTGGGCGACCGGTGGCGTGCTGCCGACCCAACCGGCGGCCAACACCCCGGCGGAGGCCACGGAAGCAAAGATGGCTTGGCGGATGTTCACGAGGTGGTCCTTTCGAGGACGGGTTCCTGTCGGTGTTGCATGAAACCAGCCTGTCGAACCGAACTGTGAACACCCTGTGACCGGCCCGCATGGCGGCCCCAGGCGGGCGGGTTTCGCCGAGGGCGGATACATATCGACCGGTGGCGGGCGTCCGGAGAGCGGTGGACGTAGGCTGGACGGGTGGAATTCGAGAAACGGTATCTGGCTCTGGGGGACTCCTTCACCGAAGGCGTGGGTGATGAGGACCCGACCCGTCCCCACGGCGTCCGCGGGTGGGCCGATCGGGTGGCCGAGCAACTCTGTGCCGCCGACCCGGCCTGGGGGTATGCGAATCTGGCCATTCGTGGCAAGAAGATCCACCAGGTCATCGACGAACAGCTCGAAACGGCCCTGGCCATGGAACCGACCCTGGTCACGCTCTATGCCGGGGGCAACGACATCCTGCGCCCCCGGGTGGATATCGACGCGCTGATGGCCGGTTACGACGACATGGTGGCCCGCCTGCGGGCCACCGGTGCAACCGTCGTGGTGTTCACCGGGTTCGACTCCTCGGCCTCGGCCGTCTTCGGCAAGACCCGGGGCCGGACCGCCATCTACAACGAATGGGTGCGTGAAGCAGCTGACCGCCATGGCGCCCTCGTCGCCGACTACTGGCGTTGGCGTGAATTCAGCGATTTCCGGTACTGGGCGGTGGACCGGCTGCATATGGGTCCCCCCGGGCATACGCTGATGGCCAAGAAGGTGTTGACCCTGCTCGAGGGCGCCGACGCGATCGCGACCCCGGAGCTGGAGAGCGCCCCGGAGCCGACCCGTAGGGAACAACTCGCCTCCAACGCCCGCTGGACCCGCGAATTCGTGGTGCCGTGGATCGGGCGCCGTGTGCGGGGGACCTCCTCGGGGGACTCGATGGGCCCCCGCTACCCGGCCTACATCCGGCTCTGAAGGACGGCGCAGTGATTGACTGGTGGCCATGAAGCAATCCACCGGAGCAAACCAGCACGACGGCGAACCGCATGAGGGCGGGGGACTGGCCGAACGGTTGAACTGGCTGCGGGCCGGGGTCCTGGGCGCCAACGACGGGATCGTCTCCACCGCCGCCGTCGTGGTCGGGGTGGCCGGCGCGACCACTGCCACCGGCCCGATCCTGGCCGCCGGGGCGGCGGCACTAATCGGTGGTGCGGTGTCCATGGCGCTGGGTGAATACGTCTCGGTGTCCAGCTCCGCGGATTCGCAGCGGGCCCTCATCGCCCAGGAACGCAGCGAACTGGCGCACCTGCCCCAGGAGGAACTCGACGAACTGGCCGACCTGTATGAGCGGAAGGGGCTCAGCGCCGCCACCGCCCGGACGGTGGCCACCGAACTCACCGCCCATGACGCGTTGGGGGCCCACCTCGACGCCGAACTGAATATCGACCGCGAGGACGTGGTCAGCCCGTGGAGTGCTGCCGCCGCGTCCGCGGTGTCCTTCACGGCCGGGGCGTTGCTGCCGTTCCTGACGGCCGTCCTGCTGCCGGCGCAGTGGAGGATCCCGGTGACCTTCCTCGCCGTCCTGGTGGCCTTGGCCGTGACCGGGGGGCTGGGGGCGCGCCTCGGGGGAGCGCCGGTGTTCAAGCCGGTGGTGAGGGTCGTGGTCGGCGGGATCCTGGCCCTGGGGGCCACGTTCCTCATCGGCACCTGGTTGGGTAGCAGCGGGGTCACCGGCTAGCGGGGCCCCGGCCCGGGGCCCCGGTGGAGCGGATCAGCCCTGCTTGATGACCTGGGTGCCGCCGGCGAACTTATCGAACCAGCTCTGGCGTTTCACGGTGTCGTTGTTGATGGTCACCGCGATGACGATCGCCGCGGCCAGCGAGGCGAGCGAACCAAGTACGGTACCGATGATCGGCAGGATTCCGATGATCCCGAAGCCCATCCAGAGGTTCCGCTTGATCGCCTCGGTCATATCCGGGTGGCCGCCCTGGGCGCCCACGACATGCAGTTTCATGAGCATCTTGCCCACGGTCTGTCCCCGGCTGGACTCCATGAAGGCGAAGTAGCCGACGTAGATGACGGCGCTGACCACCGCTGACACCGCCGTCGCGCCGAAGCTTCTGCCGCCGAGCCCGAGGCCGGCTCCTCCGGCCCCCATGATCGCGCCGGTGATGATCAGGCCTACGACCAGGAAGTTGACGATCAGCAGGATGACGCCGTCGATCAGCCGGGCCAGGAATCGGTCGAGGAGCTCCCCGGGGCGTGTGCCGGTCGGGGGCATGGCGGGGCCGGTGGGCTGGGGCGGAGGAGGTGTGGGATCGCTCATGGCCCCACCATACGCAAGGAACTGTCCCAAGACCATGGGTGGGCAGGATCTACATTTTCGGGCTGAGTAGTACATATGCGTTTTCCGGCACGCTAGCCGATGGCGGTGGAGGGGGATCTAGCGGACGGGGTGCCGTGGGGCTTCCACGTAGGAGGCGGCCGCCGTGGAGCGGCGCCGCCCGTAGGCCAGATAGGCGGCGGCGCCGAGCATCATCCACAGTCCGAAGACGGTCCAGGTGGTGACCCCGAGGTTGGCCATGAGGAACACGCAGCCGGCGACCGCGAGGATCGGGGTCACCGGGTAGAAAGGTACGTGGAAGGTGCGGGGCAGCTCCGGGCGGTTGCGGCGCAGGTGGATCACCGAGAGGCTGACCAGGCTGAAGGCGAAGAGCGTGCCGATGCTGGTGGCGTCGGCCAACTCCCCCAGGGGGACCAATCCGGCGGTGATCATGATGACGCCGCCGGTGATCAAGGTGTTCAGGACCGGGGTCCCGGTCCGTGGGTTGAGCTGGCCGAAGACGCGGGGGACCATCCCATCGCGGGACATGGCCACCAGGACGCGGGTCTGGCCGTAGAGCACCGTGATGACGATGCTGATGATCGCCACGACCGCGCCGACGGAGAAGACCAGGGCCACCCAGGCCTGGCCGGTGATCGCTTCGAGGACCTGGACCAGGGCTGCCTCCTTGCCGATGAACCACTGCCAGTCCTTGGCCCCGACGGCGGCGATGGCGACCAGGATGTAGAGCACGGTCACGATGATCATCGAGGCGATGATGGCCCGTGGCAGATCGCGCTGCGGGTTCACCGCCTCCTCGCCGGCGGTGGATGCGGCGTCGAAACCGATGTAGGAGAAGAACAGCCGGGCCGCCGCGGCCGAGACGCCCGCGGTGCCCATGGGCAGCAGCGGGGTGAAGTTCCCGGTATGGAAGGCGCTGAAGGCGATGACGACGAAGAAGAGCAGCACGACGATCTTCACGAACACCAGCACCGTGTTCACCGTCGCGGACTCCTTGGCCCCGCGCATCAGCAGGACCATGGCCAGGGCGACGACCAGGACGGCCGGGACGTTGAACAGGCCGCCGTCGGCTCCGGGGGGATTGGTCAGCGCTGCGGGCAGGTCCAGCTGGAAGACCCCGGCGAGTTCGTTGACGTATTCCCCGGCGCCCACGGCGATGGCGGCCACCGAGACCCCGTATTCAAGCAGCAGGCACCAGCCACAGATCCAGGCCAGACCCTCACCCATGGTCGCGTACGTGTAGGAGTAGCTGGACCCCGAAACCGGGACGGCCCCGGCCATTTCGGCGTAGGACAGCGCCGAAAGGAGGGCGGCCACCCCGGCGATGGTGAAGGAGATCCAGACCGCGGGCCCGGCCATCGGCACCGAGGAGCCCAGCACGACGAAGATGCCGGTGCCCAGCGTGGCACCGACGCTGATCATGGTCAGTTGCAGCACCCCCAGGGTGCGGCGCATGGTCCCGCCGCCGGAACCGTGGCCGGCGTCGGCCTGTAGTGTTTCGACGTCCTTGCGGAGCAGGAGCTGCCGGCCCAGCGTCAAGGGCCGGCGGCCGGCGGCCGGGGCAGGGAGGTCCGGGGCTGGATGCTTCGATGGAATCTGCAACTGGGTCCTTGGCGGGGCCGGGTGGGCCTGCGGTCGGGCGGCGCCCGTCGGATCGCGGCAGGTGCCGGTGTCGGCAAATGAACTTACATATTTTCGCACCATCATGCATGAATATGAAAATCGATGGCGCGACGCGGAGGTTGTCCGTGGCATGGGTCTCCACGTATCATGAAGACGTGTCCACCAGGGCACACGCCTATGACTTGCGGCGGGAGAGTCCCGTCAGATCCACTGGCGGGCGCCGTAGGAGCAATACCCTCCCCGGGAATCTCTCAGGCCCCCGTACCGCCGCGCAGAGGCAACTCTGGAAAGAAGACGCATCGCCGGCCGGGGGCACCCGACCAGCAGGCGAAGCGCTCACCGACGGTGCAAGCCGCGGCCGGTCAACTCCGGACGTAGCGGAATCTCTCAGGTCCAATACAGAGTCGGGGAGGAACCGAAGCTCATTCGGTGTGCACCACACATCGACCACACTTGGAGTTCCCCTGATGACCGAGACCACGGCCCGTCCCACCACCAGCACCGCCGGCGAACTTGCCTTCGCCGACCGTCATATCGGCCCCCGCGGCGACGCCACCGAGACCATGCTCCGGCAGCTCGGCTACGCGAGCCTCGACGATCTCGTCGACACCGCGGTCCCCGCCGACATCCGCCAGGCCAAGCCCCTGGACCTGCCGGCGGCCCGCTCCGAGGCCGAGGTCCTGGATGACCTGCGTGCCATCGCGGCGAAGAACATCGTCAAGACCCAGATGATCGGCCAGGGGTTCTACAACACGATCACCCCGCCGGTCATCCTGCGCAACGTCCTGGAGGACCCCGCCTGGTACACCGCCTACACCCCATACCAGCCGGAGATCTCCCAGGGCCGGCTCGAGGCCCTGCTGAACTTCCAGACCATGGTCTCGGATCTGACCGGGCTGCCGATCGCCAACGCCTCGCTGCTCGATGAAGCCTCGGCCGTCGCCGAAGCCGTCCTGCTGATGCGCCGCGCCAACAAGGCCAAGGCCGAGGCCAAGACCGTCCTGGATGCCGACATGTTCCCGCAGACCATCGCCGTGGTGAAGGGACGCGCCGAGGCACTGGGCTTCGAACTCGAGATCGCCGACCTGTCCCAGGGGCTGCCCGACGGCGAGATCTCCGGCATCGTGCTCCAGCAGCCGGGGAACTCGGGCCGGGTCTCCGACCACGCAGGCGTGATCGCCGCCGCCAAGGAGCGCGGGGCGATGGTCACCGTCGCCGCCGACATCCTGGCCCTGACCCTCATCGTCCCGCCGGGCGAGCAGGGAGCCGACATCGCGGTGGGCAACACCCAGCGCCTGGGTGTCCCGCTGTTCTTCGGTGGCCCGCACGCCGCCTACATGTCGGTACGCGACGGCCTGGTGCGCTCGCTGCCGGGCCGCCTGGTCGGAGTGTCCAAGGACGACACCGGACTACCCGCCTACCGTCTGGCCCTGCAGACCCGTGAGCAGCACATCCGCCGCGAGAAGGCCACCTCCAACATCTGCACCGCCCAGGCGCTGTTGGCCATCACCTCCTCGATGTACGGCGTCTACCACGGCCCCGAGGGCCTCAAGGCGATCGCCCAGCGGGCCCACCTGCGGGCCGGTGCCCTGGCCTCGGTGCTCCGTGACGCGGGCTTCACCGTGGCCAACGAATCCTTCTTCGACACGCTGACCCTGCAGGTCCCCGGCCGGGCCGATGAGCTGGTGGCCGCCGCCGAGGACAACGGCATCAACCTCCGTCGCCTGGACGCCGACACGGTGGGCATCTCCACCGACGAGACCACCACCACCGCCCACCTGGTCGCGATCGCCGAGGCCTTCGGCGTCGCCGACGCGGCCGCCGCCATCGAACAGGCCGAAGCCGCCGCCACCGAACAGCTTCCGGCCGCCGTCGTGCGCTCCAGCGAGTACATGACCCACCCGATCTTCCACACGGTCCGTTCCGAAACCCAGATGCTGCGCTACCTGCGTCGCCTCTCGGACCGCGACCTGGCACTGGACCGCACCATGATCCCGCTGGGCTCATGCACCATGAAGCTCAACGCCACCGCCGAGATGGAATCCATCTCCTGGCCGGAGTTCGCCTCCATCCACCCCTACGCCCCGTCCCACCAGACCGTGGGCTGGCGTGAACTGATCGACGACCTGGAATCCAGGCTCTCGGCCATCACCGGGTACGCAGGGGTCTCCATCCAGCCCAATGCCGGTTCGCAGGGCGAATACGCGGGTCTGATGGCCATCCGCCAGTACCACCTGGCCAATGGCGACGCCGAACGCACCGTCTGCCTCATCCCGGCCTCGGCCCACGGGACCAACGCCGCCTCGGCGGTGCTGGCCGGGTTGAAGGTCGTGGTCGTCAAGACCGCAGCCGACGGCACCATCGACTCCGCCGACCTGGACGCGAAGATCGAAACCCACCGCGAGGCACTGGCGGGCATCATGATCACCTACCCGTCCACGCACGGGGTGTACGACGACGATGTGCGCGAGGTCTGCGATAAGGTCCACACCGCCGGCGGACAGGTCTACATCGACGGAGCCAACCTCAACGCCCTGGTCGGCCTCGGCCAGCCGGGCCAGTTCGGCGGCGACGTCTCGCACCTGAACCTGCATAAGACCTTCTGCATCCCGCACGGCGGCGGCGGACCCGGCGTCGGCCCGGTCGCCGTGGCCGAGCACCTGGTCCCGTTCCTGCCCGGAGCCCCGGCCGGCGAAGCCACCGCACGCACCGGCACCGCGGTCGCCGCGACCACCTACGGGTCGGCCGGCGTGCTGCCCATCTCCTGGGCCTACGTGGCCATGATGGGCGCCGAGGGCCTGACCAACGCCACCAAGAACGCGTTGCTGACCGCCAACTACGTCGCTTCGCGGCTCAACGAGTACTTCCCGGTGCTCTACACCGGCAACCAGGGCCTGGTCGCCCACGAATGCATACTGGATCTGCGCGATGCCACCGCCAAGACCGGCATCACCGCCGAGGACGTGGCCAAGCGCCTGATCGATTACGGCTTCCACGCCCCGACACTGGCCTTCCCGGTCGCCGGCACGCTGATGGTGGAGCCGACCGAATCCGAGGACCTGGCGGAAATCGACAGGTTCATCGACGCCATGATCGCGATCCGGGCCGAAATGGAGCAGGTCCTTTCCGGGGAGTTCACCGCGGCGGAATCCCCGCTGCGGCTGTCCCCGCACAGCGCGGCCGCCGTGGTCTCCAGCGACTGGGACCGGGCCTACACCCGCGAGCAGGGGGCCTTCCCGCTGCCCGGGCTGCGCCAGGACAAGTACTTCGCCCCGGTGGGACGCATCGACGGGGCCGGCGGCGACCGGAACCTGATCTGCTCCTGCCCGCCACCCGAGGCATTCGAGAACTAGACCGGATCCGCGGAACCCGACGAAAGGCAGCCTGAGCTGTGAGCACCGAAACCACCACCACGCCGAAGCAGACGCCCCTGCACGGCGAACACGAATCACTGGGCGCGCATTTCACCGACTTCGGTGGCTGGGACATGCCGCTGAAATACGGTTCCGAACTGGCCGAACACCAGGCCGTCCGCGAAGCCGCGGGGCTCTTCGACCTCTCCCATATGGGCGAGGTCCGGGTCGAAGGCCCCGAGGCCGCGAAGTTCCTGAACAGTGCGCTGGCCGGGAACATGGCCATCATGAAGATCGGCAAGGCCAAATATTCGGTGATCTGCAACGCCGAGGGCGGGATCCTCGATGACCTGATCACCTACCGCCGCGCCGAGGAGGACTTCCTCGTGGTCCCCAACGCCGGCAACGCCGACGTCGTGGCGGCAGCACTGGCCGAACGCGCCGCCGGCTTCGAGGTCACCGTCACCGACGAGTCGGCCGAGACGGCCCTGATCGCCATCCAGGGACCCGCCGCCGCGGGGATCCTCACCGGGCTGGTCACCGGCGCCGACGTCGAGACCGTCCAGGAGATGAAGTACTACGCGGCCGATGACGTCACCGTCGCCGGGATCAACGTGATGCTGGCCCGCACCGGCTATACGGGCGAGGACGGCTTCGAGCTGTACCTGCCCAACGCCGAGGCCACCACCCTGTGGAAGGCACTGCTCGAGGCCGGCACCGAGGCAGGGCTCACCCCCGCCGGACTGGCCAGCCGTGACTCGCTGCGCCTGGAGGCCGGGATGCCGCTCTACGGCAACGAGCTGTCCACGGACATCACCCCGTTCGATGCCGGTCTGGGACCGATCGTCTCCTTCAAGAAGGAGGAGGACTTCCTCGGGCGGACCGCGTTGGAAGCCAAGAAGGCCGAAGGCGTGGCGCGCAAGCTCGTGGGTCTGAAGGGCCTGGGGCGTCGAGCCGGACGTTCCCACTACGCTGTGATGAAGGACGGGAACGTCGTCGGCGAGGTCACCTCGGGCCAGCCCAGCCCCACGCTGGGCCACCCCATCGCGTTGGCCTACGTCGATGTCGAACTCACCGAGGCCGGCACCGCACTGGATGTCGACCTCCGTGGCAAGGCCCAGCCCTTCGAGGTCGTCGCCCTGCCGTTCTACTCCCGCCAGAAGTAAATCCCCCACATCCGTGGATCCAGAGACTAAGGACAACACATGAGCAAGGTTCTTTCGACCCTCCGTTACTCCGCCGAGCACGAGTGGGTTGACGACTCCACCCCGACCAAGGTCGGCATCACCCAGGTCGCCGCCGACGCACTCGGCGACGTCGTCTACGTCGACCTGCCCGAGGTCGGCTCGACCGTCACCGCCGGGGAGACCTGCGGGGAAGTCGAATCCACCAAGTCGGTTTCCGACCTCTACGCGCCGGTGACCGGCACCATCGTGGAGACCAACCCGGCCGTGGAGGACAACCCGGCCCTGCTGAACGACGACCCCTACGGCGGCGGATGGCTGTTCACCGTCGAGGTTTCCGAAGAGGGACCGCTGCTCTCGGCAGCGGACTACGCCTCGGCCAACGGTGGCGATGTCGAGTGACCATCGAATCCGCACAGGTCCTCTCCTCCAGCCTCACGGCCCCGCTGGCGGAGCTTGATCCCGAGGTTGCTTCGCGGATCGATGCCGAGCTGGCCCGCCAGCAGGACGGTCTGGAAATGATCGCCTCGGAGAACCACACCGCCCAGGCGGTCATGGAAGCCCAGGGCTCGGTGCTGACCAATAAATACGCCGAGGGATACCCCGGGCGCCGGTACTACGGCGGCTGCGAGCATGTCGACGTGATCGAGTCGCTGGCGATCGAGCGGGTCAAGGCCCTCTTCGGGGCCGGCTACGCGAACGTCCAGCCACACTCCGGTGCCCAGGCCAATGCCTCGGTGATGCACGCACTGATCCGTCCCGGGGACACGGTCATGGGCCTGAACCTGGCCCATGGCGGTCACTTGACCCACGGGATGAAGATCAACTTCTCCGGGCGGCTGTACAACATCGTCCCGTACTCGGTGTCCGAAACGGATCTGCGGATCGACATGGACGAGGTCGAGGCCCTGGCGATCGAGCACCAGCCCAAGATGATCGTGGCCGGCTGGTCGGCCTACCCCCGCCAGTTGGACTTCGAACGGTTCCGGGCGATCGCCGACAAGGTCGGGGCGTACCTGTTCGTGGACATGGCCCATTTCGCTGGCCTGGTCGCTGCCGGGTTGCACCCCTCCCCGGTGCCGCATGCCCATGTGGTCACCTCCACCACGCATAAGACGTTGGCCGGCCCGCGCGGCGGGATCATCCTGACCAACGAGGCCGATATCGCCAAGAAGATCAACTCCGCGGTGTTCCCCGGTCAGCAGGGCGGGCCGTTGGAGCATGTCATTGCCGGCAAGGCGGTGGCGTTCAAGATCGCCGCCTCCGAAGAGTTCGCCGAGCGCCAGGCGCGCACGTTGGCCGGGGCGAGGATCCTGGCCGAACGCCTCACGGCCGCAGATGTCGCCGAGTGCGGGATCAGCGTGTTGACCGGGGGCACGGATGTGCACCTGGTGTTGGTGGATCTGCGGGATTCGGTCCTCAATGGCCAGGAAGGCGAGGACCTGTTGGCGAAGATCGAGATCACGGTCAACCGCAATGCGGTCCCGTTCGATCCGCGGCCTCCGATGGTGACCTCGGGGCTACGGATCGGGACTCCCGCGTTGGCGACGCGTGGTTTCTCCGAGGAGGCCTTTACCGAGGTCGCTGACATCATCGCGGCCGCGTTGATTGCCGGGACCGCCGACGGCGGTGCCGACGCCGGTGTCCTTGAAGGGTTGAAGGCCCGGGTGACCGCCCTGGCTACCGCCCACCCGCTCTACCCGGAGTTGGCCCCGCTCTGCTGAGTCGCCTCCAGCCCCTCGGGGCGTCGTCGGGCCCGGGGCGAAAAACCCCGGGCCCGACGCATGACAGCACCCACCTCGTGCAAAGGAATGAACACCATGGCCATCAGCGTTTTCGACCTCTTCTCGATCGGCATCGGCCCCTCGAGCTCCCATACCGTCGGTCCCATGCGTGCCGCCCAGCGTTTCGCCGCGCACCTCGTGGAAGGCCAACTGGCTGAAGCCACCGCTGACCTACAGGTCGACGTCTACGGGTCGCTCGCCGCCACCGGCAAGGGCCATGGGACGTTCACCGCAGTCCTGCTGGGGATGGAGGGGTTCGAGCCCGAGAGCATCCTGCCCGACCAGGTCGAGGAGCGGCTGGAGGACATCGCCGCCACCGGAACCCTGCGCCTGGCCGCCGAGCTCGGGGCCCGGAAGGACTTGTCCTATTCGGTCGAGGACATGGTCCAGCGTCCGCTGACCATCCTGCCCCGGCACACCAACGGCATCCGCTTCCAGGCCCTGGATGCCTCCGGCGGTGTCCTGTTGGATGAGACCTATTATTCGGTGGGCGGTGGATTCATTGTCCGTGATGGCGATGAGGAAGCCGCCGCGGCCGAACTCGACGAAGTCAATGAAGAGATCCCCTACCCCTTCACCACCGCTGCTCGACTGCTCGAGCACTGCCACGCCAGCGAAATGGGCATCGCCGACGTGATGCTCGCGAACGAGCTGACCTACAGGTCCCGCGAGGAGATCCGTGCCGGCCTGCTGCATATCTGGGACGTCATGGAACAGTGCAAGGATTCGGCCATCGCCCGCGAAGGGCTGCTGCCGGGGGGCCTGAAGGTCCGTCGCCGGGCCCCCGACTGGCATGAGCGCCTGAGCAAGGAGGACAAGGACCGCGACCCGCGCTACTGGCAGGAATGGGTCAACCTCGTCGCCCTGGCCGTGAACGAGGAGAACGCCACCGGCGGGCGCGTGGTGACCGCGCCGACCAACGGGGCGGCAGGGATCATCCCCGCGGTCATGTTCTACGCCACGCACTACCTGCCCGGAACCGAATACGCCACCGGCGAGGACAAGGAAGACATCATCGTCCGCTTCCTGCTCGCTGCCGCCGCCGTGGGGGTGCTCTACAAGGAGCAGGCCTCCATCTCCGGTGCCGAGGTCGGCTGCCAGGGCGAGGTCGGCTCGGCCTCCTCCATGGCCGCCGCGGGACTGGCCGAGGTCCTCGGAGGCAGCCCGGCCCAGGTGGAGAACGCCGCGGAGATCGCCATGGAACACAATCTCGGGCTGACCTGCGATCCGATCGGCGGTCTGGTGCAGATCCCGTGCATCGAACGCAATGCGATCGGCGCCTCCAAGGCCGTCAACGCGGCGAAGATGGCGCTGATGGGCGATGGCGAACACCGGGTCTCCTTGGACGAAGTCATCGTGACCATGCGCGAAACCGGCAAGGACATGAGCGATAAATATAAGGAAACCGCGATGGGTGGGCTCGCCGTGAACGTGGTGGAGTGCTAGTTCCCGGTCGTGGGGGATGCTGCCGGGGTACCGGTGCTGCTTTGGCGCGGAACACCGATTCGGATTAGGGTGGGGCTTGGAGCCGTCGGGATCGGCGTGCTTCGCTGATCGACGCCTGCCGGGCTGATGGCCCGTGCCCGCGTATGGCTTGCCGAATCGGGAGGTGACCCGCATATGGACGACGGACCGTCTCGAGAACCCGCGCCCGCCGCGGGTCCACACACCTCGCCGTCGTTCCTTGTGGGCCGTCGGTATTCCCCTGCGCCTCGCGCAGTCATCAGCTAGCGTCCCTCGAGGGGACGCGTACCGGAGGGAACCCGGATCATGAACCCCGAAGACACCGTGGAAATCGATGACACCATCGAGGCCCTGAAGCAGGCCCTCAACCGTGATGACCTGGCCGCCGCGGGTGGGCTGGTTGCCCACCTGCCCATCTCCAAGACCCTGGACGAACTGGAACGGCTGAACGACCGCGACCGGGCGGTGCTCTACCGCCTGCTCGACAAGGACCGGGCCCTGGCCGTCTTCGAACGGCTGGACCCGACCCTGCAATCCGAACTCATCCAGGGGCTGAAGGACACCGACGTCGCCGAGGTCTTCGACAACCTGAGCCCGGATGACCGGGTGGGCCTGCTCGACGAGCTTCCCTCGGTGGTGGCCCGTCGACTCCTGCTGGGCCTCTCCGGCCGGGAACGCGCCCTGACCGACGCCGTGCTGGGTTACGGACAGGGCTCGATCGGGCGCAGCATGAGCCCCGAATTCATCAGCGCCCACCCCTGGACCACCGTGGACCAGGCGTTGGAGAAGGTCCGCACGGGCCTGGACGACGCCGAGACCATCTACACCCTGCCGGTCACCGATGCCGGGCGGGCCCTGGTGGGGATCATCAGCCTGCGTGACCTGCTGCGCGCGGATCCGGGCAAGACGGTGGGCGAGATCATGGTGGATGCGGAATCCGTCCGGGCCACCGTGGACGAGGAGACCGCGGCCCGGCGCTGCGCCGACCTGCAGGTGCTGGCGCTGCCGGTGGTCGATACGGAGAACCGGCTGTTGGGCATCCTGACCGTCGACGATGCGTTGCGGATCATCGAAGCCGCCGAATCCGAGGATGCGGCCCGCAGTGGTGGTACCGAACCGCTGCGCCGGCCCTATCTGGCGACCCCGATCTGGGAGATCGTCAAGTCCCGGGTGGTGTGGCTGCTGGTCCTGGCCATCGGCGCCACGTTGACGGTGCGGGTCCTGCACGAATTCGAGGCGACCCTGATGGAGGTGGCGGTGCTGACCTCGTTCATTCCGCTGCTGATCGGCACCGGTGGCAACACCGGCAACCAGGCTGCCACCACGGTCACCCGCGCCCTGGCGTTGGGTGATGTCCGGGCCCGCGACATCCTGCGCGTGTTCGCCCGGGAAGTACGGGTGGGCGCCATGCTGGGCCTGCTGTTGGGTGCGTTGGGCTTCGCCATCGCGGCGCTGATCTACAGTCCCGACATCGGCTGGGTGATCGGGTTGACCCTGGGCGGGGTCTGCACGATGGCGGCCACGGTCGGCGGGATCATGCCCCTGTTGGGCAAGGCGATCAAGGCCGACCCGGCGGTGTTCTCCAACCCGTTCATCACCACTTTCGTGGACGCCGCCGGCCTGATCCTGTACTTCGTGATCGCGAAGGCAGTGCTGGGTATCTAGGGTCGGCAGCGGGGCTGCCGGGGCGGGGAAACAGGCTCTGTTCGCCGGGTCCCGGCGATGCTACGGTGGGCTCACGGACCCAGTAGTCACGCGGCGAAGGCGTCGCGTGGGAAGGAGTTTCCCCATGGCAAATAGGGCAGGTTCCAGCGGAATTGATGCCACGTTGTTTCGACAAGAAGGTCCGTGGTGCACGGCCTTCGTAGATGCCTCGCTCGGTACTACGGCAGCCCAGGAAGCCGCCGATGCCCTGCCCGATACAGTTGCCCGACTTCTGAAAAGCCAACAGGCCAGCGCCCCCGACATAGATGCGATGCGCGCCGCCATGCATCCCGCCGAGGGGCGTCCCTCGCCGGTCTCCCGCTTCGTCGCCGTCTGCGACGGACAGGTCGTCCTGGATGAGCTGGTCCAAGGCGTGAAGACCGAAGCGCCGCAGGTTGACTGCAGCGAGTTCCCCAACCTGGTGCCGCTGGCGCGGGCCCACGGTGGACAGTTCCCCTACCTGGTCGCCGAAGTCGGCCGTGACGGGGGAGAGGTGCGGTTGCGCCATTCGGCCGTGGCCGGGGTCGCCGAGGAGTACCGGGTGGCCAATGATCGCGACGACGCCCACCATGCCCGGCGGGTGCCCGGCCGATACGAGGAATCGAAGAACCAGCACCAGACGGCAGAGGTCTGGCGCCGGAACGCCGACGAGATCGCCCGGCTGGTCGACGAGGTGGCTCGTGACACCCGGGCCCGGCTGGTGGTCCTGTCCGGGGACACGAAGGCCCGCGAGCTCGTCCTGTCCCAACTGGCCGAACCGACCCGGGCCCTGGCGGTGACACTTGACCAGCACACACGGACCGGAGGCGCCGATGCCACGGCCGTGGAAAAGGAAGTCGAAGCGCATGTCGCGGCCCTGCTGGCCGAGGACATCCGTGAACTCTCGGAACGTATCTCCAACCAGGTCAACGCCGTCCAGCCGGGGGCGGTGCTCGGCTTCGAGGACGTCGTCTGGGCTCTGCAACAGGGTCAGGCCGCCACGGTCGTCGTGGCCGAATTCCAGGACGACCATTCGCTGCTGGCCCTTGAAGGGGAGCCCTGGCTGGCTTCCGAGGGGGCCGATCTCCAAGGATCGGGGGCCTTGGGCTCATGGCCCGCACCGGAGGTCCTGCTCCGCGCCGTCGCCATGACCGATGCCTCGATCAGGTACGTCCCCGCCGGGGTGCTTCCCGGAGGGGCCGGGATCGCGGCACTGCTGCGGTGGCCCAAGGCCGAAGCGGCCTGATCGGAATCCTCGGGGCCGTTCCGCAGCCGGTGGTCCATCCCGCCGGCTGCGGATACATCCCCCGGACGGCCGGCGGTCAGTCCTTCACGGCCGCCTGGATGGCGTCGATGTTCGCCCCCATCCAGCCCAGGTAGTCGGTGTCCTGCGGGAGCGTCTCGGTGAATTCCACGACCGGGACCCCGGCATCCTCGGCCTGGGCGCGGACTATCTGGGTTTGCGGGCTGCTGGTCTGGGGGTTGAAGGCCAGCAGGGAGATCCCTCCCGCGGAAAGCTTTTCGTCCAAGGCGTTCAGCAGTAGCGGGGAGACATCGTTGCCGGCTTCGATGGCGCCGCTGAATCCCTCGGGAGTTCCATCCGAGAGGCCGGCCCGCTCCAGCAGGTAGTAGGGCACCGGCTCGGTCATGGCGTACTGGTGGCCCTCCGTCGTGGTGGAAAGCTTCCCGAGGCGTTCCTCCAAGGTGTCGATCTTCGTGGCGAACTCCCGGGCGTTGGCGGTGAATGTCTCCGCTTCCTCCGGTTTCAGCTCGCCCAGGCGGTCGGCGACTTCCGCGGCCACGGCCGAAGCGGTGGGCAGGTCGTACCAGACGTGTTCGTTGAAGCTGGTGTGGTCATGCCCGTCGTGGTCATCGGGCCCGGCCTCCGGTTCCGGCTCGTGGTCCTCGGCGTGGGCGGCCTCCGAGTAGTCGATGGCCGTGATGATGGCCGAGTCGTCGATCCCCAGCCCCCGGATCAGCAGATCGACGAAGGAATCGTAGCCGCCTCCGTTTTCCACCACGAGGTCGGCATGGGACAGCGTGAGTTTGTCCTGTGGGGTGGCCTCGTAGGAATGCGGGTCCTGTGAAGGCCTGTCGATGATCGAATCCACCGTGACGGAGTCCCCGGCGACCTGGCGGACGATATCCCCGTAGGCGCTCGTGGAGGTGACCACCGTCAGGGTGTCGTCCCCCTCTCCGGAAGCAGGCCCCGAGCAGGCGGACAGTCCCAGACCCAGCAGGAGGGCGGGGACGACGACGAAACGCGAATGCACGGGCGGCCTTTCGGGCAGGGGAAGGAAGCCCTCACATCTTATACTAAATGAGAATCGTTTGCATCTTCGAGGTGTGTGTCATCGATGCGGGGAGGGCAGGACGCCTCACTGCCGGCGCCGTGAATCGTCCCGTCTAACCGACGACCAGACCGCGCTCATCGTGGGTCACGTCGGGCCACGGCTGGCGGGCCTCCTCGAGCAGACGGGCAGCTTCCCGGGCGATGACTTCCGCTGCCTCGGCAATGGCCGCGCCGTCGACAGGCCCCACCACCTCGTGCAGCTGCCTCAGGTAGGAGCGCAGCCAGTCGATGGGACTTTCCACCATGTGCTCGTCGAACGTCCGGTCCCCGGGTTCCCCGTCCACCATGCCGGGATGGAAATGCATCCGGTCGGCTTCATGGGGCGCCGATTCAAGCATGTCGATCCGAACGACGGCGGGACGCAACGAGGCCAGGGGGGAGGAGTAGATCGTGTTCGGGCTGGCCACCTCCATCGGGCGGATCTCCAGGCGTACCCCGCGTTCTCGGATATCAGGCTGATCGACGAGGGCCGGATCGAGGAAATCCACGAGGACCGCGGTGATGGCCGATGACTCAAAAGCCCAGATGTGTTCCATCTTTTGAACCTAGAGACTCCGGATAACTACTGTCAACCAGCGGTGGCACGATCCCGGGTCTGCGCGGGGGCCGGCAGGGATCTACCGGGTGGCCTTCTTCCGGCTCGGCCCGAAAACCAGTACGCCGAAGGCGGCCGCGAACATGGCGGAGAAGATCACCCGAACCGCACCGTTGAGGTCCCATGCCCCCAATACGGCGAAGAAGACCACGAAAATGCTCACTGTGCCGACAACGCGTACTAGTTTTTCCACTGTCCTCCGATGACGATTTCCTCCAACTGAACGTTGTTCCAGCGGTCGGGGAAGGGGCGGTCGGTGATCGAGCGTGCCCCCGCCCCCGCAAACCACGGTACTTCAACCGCTGGAAGGTGGCCCCGCAGCAGGCCGGAGCCGCATCTGACGAGCAGTGTCAACAAGAAAATGGTTGAAGGCAACTATGCTGTCACGATGGACACCACGCAGCTGACGGACTTCACCCCGGCCCCGAACCAGGCGGGTGCCCCCGGCTTATATGAGATCGAAAACCGGGCCATCGACCACGAAGGCACCCTGTGGCAGGCCCTCGAGGAGACCGCCGATCTTTCGGGGCGCACCGTGGTGGATCTGGGCTGCGGCAGTGGATTCTGGCTGACGGGTTATGCGTCGACCGCGGGCTCGGTCCTCGGCGTCGAACCCGATTCCGGTCTGCTTGAATTGGCCCGGCAACGGGTCCAGCGTGATGGGCTGACCAACGTCGAGGTTCTTCACGGTTCGGCGGAACACCTTCCATTGGAGGATGCCAGCGTGGACGTGGTCCACGCCAGATTCGCCTACTTCTTCCCGACCCCGGCCAATGACTGCCTTCCGGGTCTGCGCGAGTCGATGCGCGTGCTCAAACCGGGCGGGACGCTGGTGGTCATCGACAACGACCAGGCTAACGGCGAGTTCGCCGAACTGCTGCGTGCCTCCGATAGTGCCCAGACCTACCAAGGCGCCGGGGAGTTCATTCGTGATTGGTGGGCCACCCGCGGGGCGACCACCCGCGAGGTGATGAGCAGCTGGAGGTTCGAGACCGCGACCGACCGGGACGCCGTCCTGCGGCTGGAGTTCCCGGCCGAGGTCGCCGACGCCCATATCGCCGCGCGCCCCGGCCGGACCGCCCTGGACTACGGGTACCTGCTGCACTCGCTGTCCAAGGCCTGATCGGGCGGCCCCTAGTCACTTCCGTAGGGGTGGCGCAGATCCGGGCGGTGTTCTTCGGGATCGGACCAGCCGGCGATCCACGGACCGGTGCCTTCGGACTGGTCGATCACCCCTTCCTCCGCCCACTCGTAGTCCCCCGCCAACACTTCCTTGGCCAGTTGGGCATCGGTGGCATCGGAGTTCTCCCATAGGTCATCGAACAGCGCCTCCACCCTGTGGCGGGATTGGTGGCAGAAGGCGTCTGCGAGCCGGGCGGCGCCGTGGGCCCGCCCCGGCTCCGTCTCGCGCAGCAACTCCACGCGTGAGACGCACGCCGACATGGCGAAGAGTTCGGTGCCGATGTCCACCACCCGGCCCAGGAAGGCCTGCTTGGTCTCCAGTCCCGCCTGCCAACGGGCCATTCCGGCGAAGGTGTGCCGGGCGAGCCGGCGCGAAGCCCGTTCCACGTACCGCAGATGCGGGGCCAGCTTTCCGGCCCCGGAATAGGACGTCGGCAACAGGCCCGGACCCGCGGCGAGGGTCGGCAGCCATTTGGCGTAGAACCCGGTGGCCCCGGCAGCGGCACGGATCTTCTCCTGGGTGGTGGCATCCCGGCTGGCCAGATCCCCGGCCGCCTTCAGGTGGGCGTCCACCGCCTCACGGGCGATCAGCAGATGCATGATCTCGGTGGAGCCCTCGAAGATCCTGTTGATCCGCAGGTCACGCACCAACTGCTCCACCGCCACGGCGCGTTCGCCGCGGGCCGCCAGGGAATCAGCCGTCTCATACCCCCGGCCGCCGCGGATCTGCAGCAGCTCGTCGGCCATCTGCGAGGTCTTCTCGCTGCAGAACAGCTTCGCCAGGGCCGCCTCTATCCGCACATCCTTCATGCCTGCGTCCGCCAGTGCGGCGGAGAGCTCGAAGACGGATTCCACGGCGAACGAGGTCGCCGCGATGTAGGCGATCTTCTTCGACACCGCTTCGTGCTCACCCACGGGCAGGCCCCACTGGACCCGGACGGAGGACCATTGGCGGGCGATCTTCAGACTCCATTTCCCGGCCCCGGCGCATAGCGCCGGGATGGACAGGCGGCCGGTGTTCAACGTGCTCAACGCGATCTTCAATCCCTGGCCTTCACGCCCGAGCAGGTTGGCCGCCGGAACACGGACGCCGTGGAAGCGGGTCACCCCGTTCTCGATGCCATGCAGGCCCATGAACACATTGCGGTTCTCCACCACCAGGCCCTCGCTATCGGCTTCGACGACGAAGGCGCTGATGCCCCCGCGTTCCCGGGTGCCGTCGGGGCCGGGGTGGGGGAGTACCCGCGCCATGACCACGACCAGATCGGCCACCGAGCCGTTCGTCGTCCACAACTTGGCCCCCTCGAGCACGTAGGACTGCCCGTCCTGGGCCAGGGTCGCCGTCGTGCCCAGACGCGCCGGATCCGAACCGACGTCGTTCTCGGTCAGCAGGAAGGCCGTGATGGCACCGGCGGCACAGCGGGGCAGGAAACGGTCCTTCTGCTCGGCGGTTCCGAACATCTTCACCGGTTCGGGGACGCCGATGGACTGGTGCGCCGAGACCAGGGCGCCGATGCTGGGACTGATGGAACCCAACAGCATCAGGGCCCGGCCATAGTAGGCCAGCGTCAGGCCCAGCCCGCCATACCTGGTGGGGATCTTCATCCCGAAGACCCCCAGGTCCTTCAGGACGGTGATGTATTCGTCGGGGATGCGGGATTCACGGTCGATCAGGCGCCCGTCGAAGGAGGCGACGGCCTCCCGCAACTTCGCCAGGAAGGCTTCGCCGCGTTCGGTCTGCTCGGCGGTGGGGCGTGGATGCGGGTGGATGAGCCCGAAATCGGTTTTGCCCAGATACAGGCCCTGGGCGAAACTCGGGCGGGCGTCACCGGCATCGCGGGCTGCTTCGGCCACTGCGCGGGCGGTTTTTTCATCGATCGTGCTGCTGGAAACGGTGGCGTCCATGACCACTCCCTCGGACCTCGGCGTGCCGCAGGCCGCGCGGTGGAAAGCACCGGGGCCTGCCGCGGGACGGTGGCCCACACGCTGTCCCTCAAGGCTACGCCGCCGGATCAAGAGGGGTTCCTCCCCGGTGGCGGCCGCGTGGATTTAGCTGAATGTTCATGTGTCATCATGGTTTCCATGACCGCGACCCGCTGGCTTTCAGCCCAGGAACGTGAGTGCTGGATGGCACTGATGGCCCTTTCGATGCAATTGCCGAGCCTGCTCGATACCGAACTGCACCGGCAAGGACGCATCACGCTCTTTGATTACCACGTGTTGGCGATGCTCTCGGAGTCCGAGGGGCGGTTGCTGCCGATGAGTGAATTGGCTGGACGAACCAATGCCTCGCTGTCGCGATTGAGCCATGTGGTGAAGAAGCTCGAGGGCCGCGGCTGGGTCGAACGCTCCCAGAGCACCGACGACGCCCGGGTCAGCGTCGCCCACCTGCGCGATCCGGGCCTGGACATGCTGCGCGGCCTGGCGCCCGAACACGTGGAGTCGGTGCGGCGGCTGGTCTTCGACGGGTTGGACGAGCAGGACATCGTGGATCTGACCCGGATCGGACGCAAACTGGTCGGCGGGATGGACCCGCAGCACTGGATCCTCCGCTGAGCACTCCCGTGGGGGCGGCCGGCGACCCGGAAGGGACCGGCGAGTCGACGCGGGAGAGGGGTACCGGCGTCGTACCCTGCAGTTTGTCATCTGCGGCCCGCCGTTCTAGGATGGTAAGGCGTTAAGTCACGTGTTCGTCGTGGCGTGCTCCGTGAGGAGTGGGTCAAGGGGATCGCGTGGTTGCCCGTAAACCGAATAACGCGTCCCGACCGAGTAGGGAAAAATGCTCAACCTGGACGCTGTATTCACCGTCTTTCGCGCAAGTAAGGCGCTTCGGTTGGTTCTCACCCAGCCTGGTTACCTTCGCACGTCGCAGTAATACACGGTGTCACAACTGGTGGCGGGACTCTTCAACGCAGGTTCAGAGGCAGCAACACCGCGCTGTGATCTGTTTTATCGAGTACCGCCAATATTTACTACTACTGAGGAGTGATCATGGCAGCTGTATGCCAGGTGACAGGTGCAGTTCCGGGCTTCGGACACAGCATCTCCCACTCGCACCGCCGCACCAAGCGTCGGTTCGACCCGAACATCCAGAAGAAGCGCTACTGGGTTCCGTCCCTGCGCCGTAATGTCACGCTGACCTTGTCGGTCAAGGGCATTCGGACCATCGATGCCCGTGGCATCGACCGCGTTGTCGCTGACCTGCTGGCGAAAGGTGTGAAGCTCTAACATGGCAAGAGTCCAGGATGTACGCCCCATCATCAAGCTCAAGTCGACTGCCGGTACCGGGTTCACCTACGTGACCCGCAAGAACCGTCGTAACAACCCTGACCGTCTGGTCATGAAGAAGTACGACCCGGTCGTCCGCAAGCACGTCGATTTCCGAGAGGAGCGCTAAACACATGGCTAAGAAGTCCAAGATTGCTCGCAACGAGCAGCGCAAGGTCATCGTGGAGCGTTACGCCGCGAAGCGTGCCGAGCTCAAGAAGACCCTGATCAACGAAAACGCCACCGACGAGGCACGCGAAGAGGCCCGCCTGGGCCTGCAGAAGCTGCCCCGCAACGCGTCGCCGGTTCGCGTGCGTAACCGCGACTCCATCGACGGCCGCCCGCGCGGTACGTTCCAGAAGTTCGGAATCTCCCGTGTCCGCTTCCGCGACATGGCCCACCGTGGCGAACTTCCGGGCATCACCAAGTCGTCCTGGTAGACACCAGCGATTTTCCCCGGGGCCCCTTCTGGCAACAGAAGGGGCCCCGGGTTTTTTTAATCCCAGGAGCAGGTCATGGCCCACCGCGGCCTGCGGATTGCCCTAGGTCGACGGCGACCAGAGCCAGACCCAGAGGCGGCGCCACCGCCCCGCGGGCCGGGGTGTCCCGGTCGGGCCGGCGGGGGAGCGGGGCGGCCCGTCAACGGCCCGGCGTTCCCGCCAGCGCCGGATCTCCTCGTCGGGGTCCCGGGGGTCGGTGATCACCGGTGGGCCACCCAGCAGCTGGCGCCGGGCCTCCCGGATGCGGGCGTTGAAATCGGTGACGGTCTCGCGGACGGCCAACTCGCCGGGCAAGGCATCGAGCGTGTCGTCCAGGGCGGCGTCCTCGGTTCGCAGCAGCAGGGCCGGCGGGCCGACCCCACTGATCCGCTCCCGCCGCATGAGCGACTTCATCCACCAGTCGGGGTCGGTGGAATCCAGCGAGGGCAGCGGCAGGCCCGCATAGGCGAGGTGGTCGAAATCCCCCCGGGCAATGGCCCGGTCGATGCTGGGGGTGGCGACCTGCCCGGCGGAGTCCGTGGAGTGGAACACCGGCGGTGCCTCCGGGGCACCCTGGACCTCGATCCCCGCCTGTTCGGCCTTGGCCCTGAAGAGTTCCCCGGAACGGCGTTCATACTCGTCCACGGGAGCCGGTTCCAACACTGCGTCCTGCGCGTCGCGGTAACGGGCGGCCTGCAACCGGGCGGCGTCATGGGACGCGGTAGGTTCTGGGCTCATCGTGGGCACCGCCTTGGATCCGATGGTTCCTGAGCTCCAGCGTAGCGACCCGTGACACCGGCCCTCAAGGGTTTCCGCCAGTGGATCGGTGCCGTCGGTGCCGGGGTGGGATGAAGACCCCAAATACCCGGTCGGGACCCAAAAACCGCCAATTTGCAGGGAATATCGAAAAAATTCCGGCCAAACGCCCCAAAACTGGGCGTGTCCGTCAGTGAGGCCTGATAGTTTCCTTCACAGTAGTCCCCGCAACCGCAGGGCAACCCGGCCGGAAACGGGCGGGCACGAATTAGTCCAGGAGGAAATACATTGGCTTTGAACCGTAGTGAACTCGTTGCAGTCGTCGCCGAGAAGACCGGCAACTCGCAGGTCGCCGTGAACGCCGTGCTGGATTCGGTGTTCGACACCTTCGTCGAGCAGGTTTCCCAGGGCGAGAAGGTGTCCATCCCGGGCTGGCTCGCCGTCGAGCGCACCGACCGTGCCGCCCGCACCGGCCGCAACCCGCAGACCGGCGAGACCATCCAGATCCCGGCAGGCCACTCCGTGAAGCTGACCGCCGGCTCGAAGCTGAAGGCTGCCGTCTCCAAGAAGTAGTTCCCGCACCAGCGGTCGACAGGGCCCGTTCCACCAGGTGGTGGAACGGGCCCTGTTCTGGCTCCGGGCGGACCGGCTTCGGCAGAAGCTTCTACATGGCGTAGAATCCCTGATGGATCATGAAGGGCCGCCGGGCCCGATGAAGGGGAGCCGTCGTGGAGTATCGAAGCCTGCGCCTGGTGCGTGGATGGCTCGGTGCCCTGGCCGCAACCGCCCTGGCGGCCGCCTCGCATACGGTGGCCGGAGGCGCGCTTCCCGAACCGGCGCTGCTGGCGTTGATCCTGGCCCTCTCCGGGGCCGCCTGCACCGCCCTGGCCGGACGGGCCCTTTCCTTCTGGCGCACCGCTGCTGCCGTGCTGATCAGCCAGGGGATCTACCACTCGGCCTTCGGCATGCTCGGGGGCCATCACGGTGGCCACGACCACCATCTGCTGTCTGCCGGTGGCACCGGCGCCCATGCCGGCCACCTGATCTCCGTCGACCCGGACGCCCTGCTGACCGGGGCGGCCACGCAGGACGCGAACGCCATGGCATTGGGCATGTGGATCGCCCACGTGGTCGCGGCCATCCTGACCATCCTGGTGCTGCGCAAGGGCGGGCTGGCGGTCCTGGCCCTGATGCAGGTCCTGGGCCTGGCCGTACCGCGCCGGATCCTGCGCCCCCGTCCACCGATCGCCTCCATCGGGCCGCCGCGCCTGGTCTGGGTCCAGGTCCCCGGTCTCCCCGACCTGGGTGTGCCACTGCGCGCCTTGCGTGACCGGGGTCCGCCCGTCCTTCCCGCCTTCGCATCCTAGAGACGTCGAACGCAGGCCCCGCCAGACGGGGATACCAAAGGACAAAGATGAACACCGAACACCCCCATGCCCCCCGAACAGCGGTCCGCCAGCGGCCCGGCACGCTTCGTGCGATCCTCGCTGCTGCCGCCGCCGCCCTGCTGATGGGGCTGGCGCTGAGCACCGCACCGGCCGCGCTGGCCCATGATTCGCTGATCGGTTCCACTCCCAAGAACGGGGCGACCGTTACCGAGCCGCTGGACTCCGTGGACCTGAACTTCAGCGGTGAACTCAAGTCGATCGGCACGGAGGTCAGCCTCGCCGACGCCGAGGGCAAGAAGTACGACGCCGACACCTCGGTCAGCCGCAATGTGCTCACCGTGGATTTCGGGCAGGCCTTGCCGGCCGGTGACTACACGCTCACCTGGCGTGCGGTCTCCAGCGACGGACACCCGATCGAGGGGACCAGCGACAACAACGAGGCGCTGACCTTCACCGTGGAGGGTGGCGAGGCCGAAGCCTCGACCCCCTCCTCCTCACCGGCGACCGGCTCCTCCTCCGCCGCCGAGGGGACCCAGAACACGGCCTTGTCGGCCCCCGCCGCGCAAGACACCTCGGCGACCCAGGCCCCGGATGAGCAGGCCTCCAGCGACGGGGGTCTGCCGACCGCCCTGATCTGGGTGATCCTCGCCGTCGCCGTCATCGCCGCCGCCGGCGTCGTATTCGCCAAGGTGCGCCGTCAGTCGGGCTCGGGCAAGTAGCCCAGCCCCCACCCGAGGGACCTCAGTAGGCTCTGCACGCCCCGGCACGCCCCGGCACGTCCCGGGGTCGCGGATCCGCTGATACGCCCTGCCCTCCGCCGCCCCCTGCGGGGCGTGCCGGGCCGACCCATCACAGCTTCCGGCGCCCCTGCGCCACGACCCCAAGGATCCAGACCATGAACATCACCCTTCCCACCCCCCGCACCACCGCAACCGCCGCCCTGGTCGCCGCCGCCGCCGTGGCCCTGGCCGGTTGTGCCGGGAACGCCGCAGAGGCCGGTTCCACCCCCTCCGCGTCCACCGCGACCGATCAGGCCCACGCCGTGGAGGTCCAGGACACCTGGACCAAGGCCACCGACACCGATATGAGCGGCTCCTTCGGAACCCTGACCAACACCTCCGACTCCGAGGCGGTGCTGGTCAAGGCCGAGAGCCCCGAGGCCGGCATGGTCGAACTGCACGAAATGACCGGTACCTCCGGGTCGATGTCGATGCAGGAGAAGGACGGCGGCTTCAGCATCGCCCCCGGCCAGAGCGCCGAGCTGGCACCGGGCGGAGACCACATCATGTTGATGAAGCTCAAGGACGAACTGAAGGCCGGGGACCCGGTGGACATCACGTTGACGTACGCGGACGGCTCCACGGCAACGGTCCCGTTCACCACGAAGGACTACAGCGGCGCCGACGAATCATACGGCGAGCAGGAGTAATGGTGCCCGACAACGGAACACCCGGGGAAGGATGCCCCGTCTCCCCGCGCCATCCGCGACGGCGCAGCTTCCTGTTCGGGGCGGCCGGCGCCGCCGTGGGTGCCGCCGCGGGGGCCGGTGGAACGGCGGCGGCCCTGGCCTCGGAGGAAGCCCCGGAACCGGCGGCGGGCCGCGACGAGGACGGGGCCAACGCGGGCTCGACCGTCGGGTTCCACGGGAACCGGCAGGCAGGGGTCGACACCACCGCCCAGGCGCATGCGGGGTTCGTGGGGCTGGACCTGCTGGCCCCGAAGGGCCGGAAGCATCCACCGGCCGACGATGTCCGCCGACTCCTGCGTCTGCTCAGCGACGACGCGTCCCGGCTGTGTGCCGGGCGCCCGCCGCTGGCGGACAGCGAACCGGAGCTGGCGGTCTCCCCGTCGAATTTGAGCATCACGTTCGGGTTCGGCCCCGGGTTGCTGGATGCCGTCGCCCCGGCGCAGAAGCCCGAATGGCTGCGCCCGTTGCCGGCCTTCGGGATCGACGAACTCACCGAGGAGTACGGGCAGACGGACCTGTTGTTGCAGATCTGCTCGGACGACCCGCTGGCCCTGGCCCATGCCCAACGGATGCTGCTCAAGGACGCCCGCTCCTTCACCCGGTTGCGGTGGATCCAGACGGGATTCCGCACCGCCTATGGTTCGGCCGAGGAGGGGGCGACCATGCGCAACCTCTTCGGCCAGCTCGACGGCACCGGAAATCCGTTGCGCGAGGCCCGCGAGCAGGCCCTCTGGGGCGGGGACCGGATCCCGGCCTGGACCCCGGGAGGCACCTCGCTGGTGCTGCGCCGGATCGCCATGGACCTGGACGAATGGGATCGGGTCGACCGGCCCGGCCGGGACTTCGCACTGGGCAGGCACCAGAGCACCGGCGCCCCGCTGACCGGGAGCAAGGAACACGATGTGCCGAACCTGGGCGCCACCGACGACGGGGGTCTGAAGGTCATTTCCCCGCAGAGCCATGTCGCCCGGGCCACGGCGCAGAAGCCCGGGGAGAAGATCGTCCGCCGGGCCTATAATTACGACGACGGGGCCGCGGACTCCCACGGGCTGCCAGGTTCGGGGCTGCTCTTCGCCTCCTACCAGGCCGATGTGGACCGCCAGTTCCTGCCGATCCAGCGTCGACTGGACGAATCGGACATGCTCAACGAATGGACCACCCCGATCGGATCGGCCGTTTACGCCATCCCTCCGGGGTGTCCCGAGGGCGGGTTCATCGGGGAGGAGTTGTTCGGATGAGCGGCGTCGGGCCCGGGGGTGAGCCGGGCCACGACGGCAGTGCGGTCCGGGTCGAAGGTGAGAGAATGGAAGGCATGCGGACAGGGATGCAACGATGAGCCAGGGCGTACTACCGGAGAAGGTGTCCGGCGCGGGCCCCCGTGGCCCGGAACGTCGGCCCGCGTCGACGTGGCGCCCCGACCTGGTGCTGCCGGCGATCCCGATCGGCGCCCTCGTGCTCGTGCTGGCCCTGCAGTTCTCTGGGGCGGCGAAAGGCACCGAACTCTCGGACCCGGGGGCCTTCACCCGGTGGGCGTTGCCCTTTGCCACCCTGATCCACCACAGCGCCATGGCCGTCACCATCGGGGCCCTGGTCTTCGCGGCCACCGTCCTGCCGAGGTCGACCAAACCGCATCGGGCCCGCAAGGGCTCGCACGGGACCGACGGTGGGGAGGTGCACCCGGCCTTCGCCCGGACGATGAACATCGCGGCCGGAGCGGCCATGGTGTGGACCCTGGCCGCGGTGGCCGTGCTGATCCTGACCTTCTCCGACGTCTCCGGCCTGCCGCTTTCAGCGGATGCCGCCTACACGGACTCAATGAAGGACTACATCCTCAACATCTCGCTGGGCCAGGCGTGGGCCTGGATGATCGTGATCGCCGCGGTGGCCAGCTCCTTGGCCTTCGTGGTCCGTTCCCCGGTGGGGGTGGGCCTGAGCGCCGTCTTCTCGCTCTTCGGGATCATCCCGCTGTCCTTGATCGGCCACGCCGCCGGAGGCGACGACCACTGGGGCGCGGTCAACGGGATCCTGCTGCATCTGCTGGGCCTGTGCATCTGGGTGGGCGGGATCGTCGTGTTGGCCTGCGTCGCCCCACAGCTCCAGACCCCGGCCCCCGGGAAGTTCTCCTCCACCCGGCCGGTGCTCGCCGGCGTCGTCCTGCACCGCTTTTCGGCCCTGGCGACCATGTCCTTCTTCGTGGTCTTCGCCTCCGGGGTGGTCAGTGCCACCGTCCGCATGGACCATTGGTCGCAGCTGCTCAGCGGCTATGGCGGTCTGGTGCTGATCAAGGCGGTACTGACCCTGGTGCTGGGATTGATGGGGCTGGGACACCGGCGCTGGGTCATCCCGAAGCTGATGGCCGGCAAACTGCGGGCGACCACGACCGCCTGGCGGATCGTCGCCGGCGAAGTGATCGTCATGGCGGCGACCATGGCGGTGGCGACGGCCCTGTCGCGCACCGCGCCTCCGGTCCCCGAGGAACTGCCCCCCGAAGCAACTCCGGCGCGCATCCTCACCGGCTACGATCTGCCCCCGGAACTGACCGGATCCAGTTGGCTGACCGTCTGGCGCATGGACTGGCTCTGGTTGGCCGTGGTCATCTTCCTGGCCATCGCCTACCTCCAGGGGATCCGTACGCTGCGCCGTCGCGGCGATTCCTGGCCGGTGATGCGCACGGTGTCCTGGTTCCTGGGGTTGATCGCCCTGTTCTACATCACCTCCGGGGCGATGGCCGTCTACGGCGTCGTCCTGTTCTCCATGCACATGGTCGGGCATATGGCGATGACCATGGTGGCCCCGTTCTTCCTGGTCCTGGGCACGCCCATGACCCTGGCGTTGAAGGCCATCCCCGCACGCGCCGACGGGACTCGTGGGCCCCGTGAATGGATGCTCGCAGGGATCCACTCGCGGTTCTCCAAACTCGTCACCCACCCGCTGTTCGCGGCAGCGAACTTCGCCGGATCGATCGTGCTGTTCTACGCGACCGACGCCTTCCATTTCGCCCTGGCCGAACACACCGGGCACGAATTGATGAACCTGCACTTCCTGCTCACCGGCTACATCTTCGCCCTGAACATGATCGACGGCGATCCGTTGCCCCGCCGGGCGCCCTACCCGATGCGGCTGGTCATCCTGCTGGCCACGATGAGCTTCCACGCCTTCTACGGCGTCTCCATCATGGGCAGCGAATCGCTGATGCAGGCCAGCTGGTTCGGCAACATGGGCCGGGATTGGGGCCCGACCCCCCTGGCCGACCAGAAGCTCGGGGCCGGGGCCATGTGGGGGATCGGCGAGGTACCCACGCTGATGCTGGCTCTGGGGGTGGTGGTGACCTGGAACCGGTCCGACACCCGCGAAGCCGTGCGCCGGGACCGACAAGCCGATCGTAACAACGAAGCCGATCTGGCTGCCTACAACCAGATGTTCGCGCAACTGAAGGAGCAGGACCGGAGGTACGACGCCAGTGGCAGGTAAACCAGCCGGCAGGACACCCCCGCCGGGGGTCCGGGCCCAGAAGACGGCACTGGTCGTGGCCCGCTGGTTGGCCTTGGCGGTCCTCATCGTCGCCATCGTGATCGCGGTGACCAGCTGTTCCTCCGACGCCGGGGGCGAGTCCACCGCCTCGGGGGAGGCCGCCGAGGGGTCGGGCAGTGCCACGGCCCCGCCGGCAGCAGCCTCCTCGCGGCCCGCCCCCTCGGGTGCTGCCGCCGAGGCCGTGGCCGCCGGCGTGGAACGGGCGGCCTCCTATAACTTCACGCTCTCCGCGGTGGCCTCCGATGCCGAACTGGAGTCCCTGTCCGCGGATCCGCAGGACACCCTGGAAGGGGCGACCGTAAAGCCGGCCTCCTGCCTGGACGCGGTCCGGCAGCTGAACTGGTCCCCGGCCCAAGGAGGCCAGGACCCGGCCCGCACCGACTTCGCCGCCGAGGGGGTGGAAGCCACCGGATCCATCGAAGTCGCCCGGGTCACCGACCGGGCCCAGCTGCGCAAGCATTATGCCACCGTGAAGCAGATGCTCGGGGACTGCTCCGAAGTGACCCTGTCGATCTCCGGATCCGAGGTCCCCCTGCGTAGCAGCGCCCCCGAAACCAGCCCGGAGGCCGGAGCGGAATCGGCGTTGCTCTGGAGCAGGGCCTCGACGGGCAGCGAGCTGGAACAGCAGGCACTGGTCCTCATCGGCGAACGGGCGGGTCAGGTCGCGATGGTTTCGTTCATCGGGCCCCGCGGGATCGACGACCCGAAGTTCGCCACCATGGCCGACGGGATCCTGACCGCCACGCTGAACGACCTGGGCTGAGCCGGCCCACGCGGCCTGCGCGCCGGCGGGTTTCGGTGCCGTGGGGCGTCATCGATCCCGCTGCCGGGAACAACTGAAGCCATACTGGGGTTGGGACCCCATGCCAGCCAACTACCAACGGGAGCCGTTACATGAGTGCAGATTCCACCACCGATTCAGTCCGTGCCGCCTACCGGGTGCGCGGCTCCGAGCTCGTGGGCCGCAACTGGTTGAATACCGGCGGCAAGGAACTGGGGCTGAAGGAACTCCGCGGCAAGATCGTCATCCTCGATTTCTGGACCTTCTGCTGCATCAATTGCCTGCATGTGATCGACGAACTGCGCCCGTTGGAGGAGAAGTACCGGGACCTGCTGGTCATCGTCGGCGTCCACTCCCCGAAGTTCGAACACGAAGCCGACCCCGTCGCACTCGCCTCCGCCGTGGAACGCTACGAAATCGCCCACCCGGTGCTGGACGACCCGGAACTGGAGACCTGGCAGGCCTACTCGGCCCGGGCCTGGCCGACCCTGGTGGTGTTGGACCCCGAGGGCTACGTGGCCGCCCACCTCTCCGGGGAGGGCCATGCCCCGGGCCTGGAATCGCTCATCGAGGAGCTCGTGGCCGAACACGAGGCCCAGGGAACACTGAACCGCGGAGACGGCCCGTACGTCGCCCCCGCCCCGCGGGAAGGGGACCTGCGCTTCCCGGGCAAGGTCCTGACCCTGCCCGATGGCACGTTCCTGGTCGGGGACACCGGACACCACCGGATCGTGCAACTGGACTCGGATCTGAAGACGGTGCTGCGCACCATCGGTTCCGGGGAACGCGGTCACGCCGACGGTACGGCGCAGGCGGCTTCCTTCAACGAACCGCAGGGTCTGGCCCTGCTGCCCGCCGAGGTCGCCGGTCGGACCGGCTACGACCTGGTCGTCGCCGACACGGTCAACCACCGGCTGCGCGGGGTGGACCTGGCCACGGGCAACGTCACCACGGTCGCCGGCAACGGCATCCAACGCCTGCTCGACGCCGAACAGGCGCTCGCCGCCGGTGAGGCGGCGAACGACCCGGATGCCTGGATCAGCGATCTCGGGGACGACCCGCTGAACACCTCGCTGTCCTCGCCCTGGGACGTGCTCTGGTCCGCGAAGGCCTCCCGCGTCATCGTCGCGATGGCCGGAACCCACCAGATATTCGCCTTCGACCCGGTGACCGGGGCCCTGGACGTCTTCGCCGGCACCGGGCTCGAAGGCCTGGAGGACGGGGCCCCCGGCAGGTCCTGGTTCGCCCAGAGCTCCGGACTGGCCGAAGGGCCCGCAGGGGAGATCTGGGTGGCGGACTCCGAGACCTCGGCCCTGCGCGTGCTGCGCGTGGGCCAGTCAGGATCCGTCGACACGGTCGAGACGGCCATCGGGACCGGGCTCTTCGACTTCGGGTTCCGTGACGGCCAGGCCGCCGAGGCACGCCTGCAGCACCCCTTGGGGGTGGCCGTGCTGCCGGATGGTTCGGTGGCGGTGGCCGATACCTACAACGGGGCGGTCCGCCGCTACGATCCGGGCACGTCGTCGGTTACCACCCTGGCCCGTGACCTCGCCGAGCCCTCGGACGTCCTGCTGGACACCTCGCTCGACGGGGACCCCGTCCTGCTGGTGGTCGAGACGAACCAGCACCGGCTGGTCCGGCTGCCGCTGCCCCATGAGGCGCTCAGCGTCGACGAAGGAGCCTCGCAGACCCAGCGCCCGCAGACTCCGGTCGCCCCGGGCGGGCACCGGATCAGCGTGCGCTTCTCCGCTCCGACGGGGCAGAAGCTCGACGACCGGTGGGGGGATCCCACCCAGCTGAAGATCTCCTCTTCACCCGAGGAACTGCTCCTCTCCGGCGGGGGGACCTCCACCGGGCTGCACCGGCAGTTGGAGCTGAACCCCGAGGTCCCCGAGGGCGTCCTGCACATCACGGCCCGCGCCGCGGCCTGCGACGGCGAAGCCGGGGGAGCGATCCCCGATCATGCCGCCTGCCACCTGTACCAGCAGGACTGGGGCATCCCGGTCGTGTTGCGTCGGGACGGCGATGACGGGTTGACGTTGGATCTGCGCGGACTGGACTGAGTCATTGCGGGGGCGCTCCATGACGGAGCGCTCCCGGGTTCGTGACGGGAACCATGGCGCACGGGAAACCAGCGGAGTATGGTTAGCAGTGCTAAGCAACTAATTCCCCGTGGTGGATGCCGCCCGTCCGCCCCGGAATCGAGACCAGGAGTCCAGTGTCCCCGAATGCCCCCGAACCGGTCGTCGATGACGACCTCGCCGTCCACCTGCGGGTGGCGATCATGCGTGTATCGCGTCGGCTCCGGGTCGACGTCGGGGCGGGGGCGGTCACCGCAGGACAGTATTCGGTCCTGATCTGCCTCGGGAAGGAACCGCGCACCCTGGGCCAGCTGGCCGAGCGAGAGCGCGTCCAGGCGCCCTCGATGACCCGGATCGCCAAGGCGCTCGAGGAACAAGGCTACGTCGAACGCAGGACCAGCCCCGAGGACGGCCGGCAGGTCCTCATCGCCATCACCGACGCAGGCCGGGCCATCGTGGAGGACGTCCGGGGCCAGCGCACCGCCTGGCTCTCACGGCACGTCGCCGAGCTGGGCCCCGCCGACCGGGCCGTCCTGGGGCGCGCCGCCGAACTCCTCAAGGAGATGAACGCCTGGTGAGCAAGATGTTCAAGGCCCTGGGATCGCCGAACTACCGGCTGTGGGTCTCCGGTGCCCTGGTGTCCAACATCGGCACCTGGATGCAGCGCGTGGCCCAGGACTGGCTGGTGCTCACCATCCTCACCGACAACTCGGGGACGGCCGCCGGCATCACCACCGGTCTGCAGTTCGTCCCGATCCTCTTCCTGGGCCCCTATGCGGGACTGGTCGCCGACCGGTACAACAAACGCAAGCTGCTGCTGGTCACGCAGAGCGTCATGGGCCTCTGCGCCCTGGTCATGGGGCTGCTCGTACTCACCGAAACCGCCGAACTATGGCATGTCTACACCCTGGCCTTCGTGCTCGGCCTCGCCAGCGCCTTCGACTCTCCTGCCCGGCAGGCCTTCGTCTCGGAGATCGTCGGCCCCGACGACGTCCCCAACGCGGTGGCGTTGAACAGCGCCTCCTTCAACCTGGCCCGGCTGGCGGGCCCCGGGGTCGCCGGCCTGGTGATCGCCGCGGTGGGCACCGCCCCGGCCTTTTTGATCAATGCCGCCAGCTTCGCCGCCGTGCTGTTCTCGATCTGGAAGATGAAGCCCGAACTGCTCCACACCCCCAAACCGGCGGTCCGCGGGAAGCGACAGATCCGCGAGGGGCTGCACTATGTGCGCAGCCGCCCCGATCTGGTGATGATCCTGGTCCTGGCCGGCCTGATCGGCACCTTCGGACTGAACTTCCAGATCACCAACGCGATGATGGCCACCGGGGTCTACGGGGTGGGCCCGGGCGAATACGGTTTGCTGGGTTCGGTCATGGCCGTCGGCACCCTGGGTGGGGCCCTCCTGGCGGCCCGCCGGGGACGGTTCCGGCTGCGCTACCTGATCGGTGGGGCGATCCTTTTCGGCGTCTTCACCACGGCCGCTTCGGTCATGCCGACGTTCTGGCTGTATGCCATCGCCCTGGTCCCGGTCGGGCTGGCCTCCCTGACGTTCCTGAACAGCTGCAACACCTCGATCCAGCTTTCCGTCGAACCGCGGTTCCGCGGCCGGGTGCTGGCCATCTACGTGATGGTCATCCAGGGCGGAACCCCGATCGGTGCCCCGCTGGTGGGCTGGCTCGGCACCGAATTCGGAGCCCGCTGGTCGATCGCGGCCGGAGGGCTCATCGCCCTGGCCGCAGGGCTCTGGGCGCTGCAGCATGTGCGCAAGGGCAAGCTGAACAAACCGGTCTTCGCCACCGTCGAGGACCCCCAGGACCCCCAGGACACCCGCGGGGGAGGGGTCCCCACCAGCAGCGGGAAACCGACGGCGTAGTCCGGTTCAGTCCCCGACGACGGGGGTGACGGTCACCGAGTCCCCGGAGACCTCCAGCTTGGCGGTGAACCCGAAGTCGTGCCTGACGGTGTTCCCGCTCTTGGCACCGGTCATCAGGTTCTGCTCCACCAGATTCAACGAGGTGCCGACCTTCAGCGAGCGCAGGACCCATCCGCCGTCGTACGGGCCGACCTTGACCTCGGGGTAATCGGTGATCTTCCAATGGATCGAATCGCCGGCCACCCGGGATTCGGTGTTGTAGCTCAGCGGGCATCCTGCGGGCTTGAGGACCTGCTGGGCGGCACAATCATCGAGATATTCATGCAACTGGTCGTCGATTTCCTGGACCAGTTCCTTGGTCGGCTTCGTCGTCAGTTCCAACCCATCGGTCCCCGCCGCGGAGGGGGAATCGACGACGACCCGGCGCTTGGCCCCCTGGAAGTACTTCTCGCGGTAGCTGGCGTCGACCACGGCCGGCAGGAAGACCGGAAGCTTGGCGGTGCCCTTGGTCAGCGGGGCATCCTCGCCGTTGACGCGCACCTGGTTGGTGGTATCGGCCGACACCGAGAGCTGCGGCATGTCGGTCGCGGCGAAATGCCAGCGGTCGAAGAACAGCCAGTCCCGGCCGCTGCGCTTCAGATGGAACATGGTCTGGTGCTTCTGCCCGTCCACCGTGTAGTTGGTGGCGACCTCCACCGCGCCATCGGTGACCTCCCGGGCGTCTTCGACCTGGAAATCCTGGATCGGTTCCACGGAGGCCTGCAGCGCCTCGCCGTCGAGCAGCACGGAGTTGCCCTGCGGGGTTTCCGGATCGAGCAGCCCCATCGCCTGCTCGCCCTCGCCCTCCTGGAGCAGGGAGAAGTACTGGCCCACCTGTTGTTCGGGGCTGAAGACCTTCTGGTTCACCAGGGTGATGGTGATGACCGCGGCCACGGCAAGGACCATCAGTGCGGCCAGCCAGGCGGCCAGGACACGGATGGGCGGGGAAGCGTTTTTCACCTGCTCCACGTTACCGGGAATGCCGGCGCCGCGGTGGACCCCCGACGACGGCGAGGCAGGAACCGGCGACGCGCGCGAGGATAGGGCGCTGTGGGCCCGCCCGCCACCGCCTGCCGAGGCCTCCCGTCATGGAGCCGTCATATGACGGGCCCCGGGCCCCGGATGACGCCGTACGGGCTCGGATCCGCGCAACATCGGGTCATGTTCCCGATCATGACGCGGCCGGGTCGACGCCGCTTGCCGTGGCGCTGCGGGGCTGCGTTAGATGGTTGGACCAACCCATCAAGAGCGGCCGAGAGATCTGGATCGACGACGCCGCAGCAACCACCGCCCCCCGGAAGGACCGGGGACCAGGCGACCGGTGCTCCCGCCAGAAGCGATGGAGACGCATCCGCGGACCCCTCGGAACCACGGCCGCCCGTGGCCCCGGGGGATCGTTCGATCCGGCGCAGGCCGGTGCGCTCCCTCGCACCGACACTGCGAGGAACCACATGCCCCATGACAGCAACGGCACGGCCCCACCGGCCCTGTCCTTCGAGCTCTACCCGCCGCTGGACAACGCGGCGGTCCCGAAGGTCGTGAAGACCATCGGGGAACTGGCGGCCGCCCGACCCGACTACGTCGCCGTCACCTACAGCGGGGCACCACAGCGCCGCGAAGCCACCCTGGAACTGGTCGGGCATCTGGCCGCCAACACCCGGTTGCGCCCGCTGGCCCACCTGACCTGCGTCGGGGAGAGCCGGGCCTCGTTGACGTCCCTGGTCGAACGCCTCATCGGCCTGGGGGTCCGCGGGGTCCTGGCCCTGCGCGGGGACCTGCCAGAGGACCGAAGCACCTCGCGGGGGGACCTGCCCTTCGCCGGGGACCTCATCGAACTCATCCGCGACGTGGAGGGCAGCCACTCCGCCGCCCTCTGCGGCGGACGGCTCTCCGTGGGCGTCGCCGCCTACCCGCAACGCCACCCCGAATCACCGTCCTTCGAACACGACGTCGAAGTGCTGTTGGCCAAGGAACGGTCCGGCGCCGACTTCGCCATCAGCCAGGTGTATTTCCGTCCCGGGGACTACGCCCACCTCCTGCAGTGCGCCCGCGAGGCGGGGGTGGGCATCCCCATCGTGCCCGGGCTGATCGCCTTCGACTCCGTCCGGCGGTTGACCCGACTCAGCGAACTGGCCGGCATCGCCCCGGACCCGGTGCTGGCCCACCGGCTGGAAGCCGCCCGCGACGGGCAGGAACGCCGCCGGATCGGAGTCGAAACCGCGGTGGAGCTCGGGCGCAGCGCCCTGGCCGACGGGGCCCCCGGTCTGCATCTGTACACCTTCAACGACCACCGCGGCCCGCTGGACGTGGTCGACCGCCTCGGCCTCACCGGCCGGTTCGGCGATCCCGCCCCGCAGTACGGCCGGCTCACGGCAGTACCCGCCTGAGCCGCGTCACCACCGCCCCACCGAACCACCCACCCAATGACCACCACCGACAGGAGCACCACCATGAGCACCGCGAACTTCCCCGCAGCAACCATCCTCGGCTACCCGCGCATCGGACCGAACCGCGAACTGAAGAAGGCACTGGACGCCCACTGGGCCGGACGGCTCGACGCGGCCGGACTGCAGGCCGCCAGCCAGGCGCTGCAGGAGGGCACCATCTCCCGGCTGACCGAACTGGGCCTCTCCGCCACCGACTCCTCCATCCCGGCCGACTTCTCCCTCTACGACCAGGTCCTGGACGCCACGGTCGCCCTGGGCGCCCTGCCGGCCCGCTTCGCGGACCTGGCAGGTCCCGACGGATCGATCGACACGGAGGGCTACTTCACCCTCGCCCGCGGTGATGCCGAGCGCCAGCCGCTGGAAATGACCAAATGGTTCGACACCAACTACCACTACCTCGTGCCCGAAATCGGCCCGGAGACCCCCTTCGCCCCGTTGGCCCACGCACTGACCAGCCTGATCGCCGGGCACCGGCGGGCCGGCAGGACGCTGCGCCCGGTCCTGGTCGGACCGTTCACCTACCTGCTGCTGGCCAAGGCCGAGGACGGGGCACCGGAAGGCTTCGACCCGCTCGACCGCTTGGACGACGTCGTCGCCGCCTACCGCGGGATCCTCGCCGCCCTGGCCGATGCCGGGGCCGAATGGATCCAGCTCGACGAACCCGGTCTGGTCACCGACCGCGGGGCCGCCCATACGGGAACCGTCGAACGCGCCTACCGTTCGTTGCTGGCCGCCGACGACGGCGGAACCTCCTACCACGGCGGACACCGTCCTGCCGTGCTGGTCACCACCGGCTACGGGACCGCCGGGTCGCGGGACACCCCGGGGGAGACCCTGGCGGTGCTGGCCGAACTCGGGGTCGACGCCGTCCACGCGGATCTGCGGCGCGGGGCCCTGCCCCAGGCGGAGACGCTGCTGCGCATCGGGGCCTTCGGGACCCGCTTCGTCGCCGGGATCGTCGACGGACGGAACATCTGGCGCAACGACCTCGACGCCTCGCTGGGCACGCTGGAGAACCTGGCGGAGACCACCACGGCCCCCTCGGTGGCCACCACCACCTCGCTGTTCCACGTCCCGCACCGCCTCGACGTGGAAACCTCCCTGTCCGCTGACCTGGCCGACTGGCTGGCCTTCGCCGACGAGAAGGCCACCGAGGTGTTGACCCTGGCCCGCGGCCTGGCCGAAGGCTCCGGGGCCATCCGGACGCAGCTCGACGCCGCCACCGCGGCGCGGGCCGCCCGTGAACACGGCGCCGGCGTCCACCTCGAGGCTGTGAGGGCGCGTACCGCCGCGCTGGCCCCGGCGGACTTCGAACGCGGCGACGCCGCAGCCCGGGCCGGAGACCAGCGCGAACGCCTGTCGCTGCCGTTGCTGCCGACCACCACCATCGGTTCCTTCCCGCAGACCACCGAGGTCCGCACCGCCCGCGCCGCGGCGCGGAAGGGAACCCTGTCCGAGGCCGACTACCAGCAGTTCCTGCGCCGTGAAATCGCTCGGGTGATCGAACTGCAGGAGGACATCGGCCTCGACGTGCTGGTGCACGGCGAGGCCGAACGCAACGACATGGTCCAGTACTTCGCCGAGAACCTGGATGGTTTCGCCGCCACCGAGCACGGGTGGGTCCAGTCCTACGGGTCCCGCTGCACCCGGCCCTCCATCCTGTGGGGGGACGTGATCCGGCCCGAGGCCATCACCGTGGAATGGACCCGCTACGCCCAGTCGCTGACGGCCCGCCCGGTCAAGGGGATGCTCACCGGACCGGTGACGATCCTGGCCTGGTCCTTCGTCCGCGACGACCAGCCGCTGGCCGAAACGGCGAACCAGGTGGCCCTGGCCCTGCGCGGGGAGATCGCCGAACTCGAGGAGGCAGGAACGGCCATCATCCAGGTCGATGAGCCGGCCCTGCGTGAACTGCTGCCGCTGCGGGCCACCGACCAGGACGCCTACCTCGACTGGGCCGTCTCCGCCTTCCGGCTGGCCACCTCCGGGGTCGGGGATGCCACCCAGATCCACACCCACCTGTGCTATTCGGAATTCGGTGAGGTCATCAGCGCCATCGACGGTCTCGACGCCGATGTCACCAGCCTCGAGGCGGCCCGCTCCCGCCTGGAGGTCGTCGCCGACCTGGCCGGCTTCGGCTACCGCCGCGGCATCGGGCCCGGGGTCTACGACATCCACTCCCCGCGGGTGCCGACCGAGGAGGAGATCGCCGGGCTCATCGACACCGCCTTGCAGGGGCTGGACGCCTCCCGGCTGTGGATCAACCCCGACTGCGGGCTGAAGACCCGCGGCTACGCCGAAACCGAGGAGTCGCTGCGCCATCTGGTGGCCGCGGCGAGATCCGCCCGCAGCGGGCTCACCGCCGGGGAACCGGCCGTCGTCGCCGGAGCCTGATCCCCTTCCGGTGCCGTGCCGGTTCCGGCCGGCACGGCACCGGAGACCACCTTCCACCACCCAGCCTCTGGACCAGGAGCCCCGCCATGAGCACCAGCACCCCGGAACGTCCCGCAGCACCCATCGGCCCGGCCACCGCGGCCATCCACTCCGGCTACACCCCCGCCGCCCCGCACTTTGCCGTGGCCCCACCCATCGTGCATTCGGCGGCCTTCGAATTCCCCGACCATGCCACCGCCGTGGAGATGTTCGCGTTGCGGACCCCCGGCTTCACCTACTCGCGGACCGGAAACCCCACCGTGGCCGACTTCGAGGAACGGGTGGCCACGCTGGAGGGCGGGATCGGGGCGATCGCGACGGCCACCGGACAATCGGCGGTCGCCATCGCTCTGCTCGCCCTGCTTGGTGGGGGACGCGATGAGGACGGGGCCCGGCTGCCCGGAGGGCACCATGTCGTGGCCTCCTCCCAGCTTTACGGCGGAACCGTGGACCTGCTGACCGACTCCTTCGCCGACTTCGGTTACCGCGTCGACTTCGTGGACCAGGACGATCCCGGCGCCTGGGAACGGGCCATCACGCCCGACACCCGGGCCGTCCTGGTCGAATCGATCACCAACCCGTTGTCCACGCTGCCCGACGTCGCCACGATCGCGACGATCGCCCACGCAGCAGGCGTCCCGGTGGTCGTGGACAACACCCTGGCCACCCCTGCCCTGTACCGGCCGATCGACCACGGGGCCGACATCGTGGTGCATTCGGCCACCAAGTTCATGGGCGGCCACGGCACCGCGCTGGCCGGGGTCATCGTCGAGGCCGGACGCTTTGACTTCGCCGCCGACCCGGGCAAATGGCCGCAACTGGCCACCCCGAAGGCCAGATACGGGGGACAGGTTCTCAGTGAACGCCACGGCCGGGCCGCCTATCTGGCCCTGGCCCGCAGCAAATACCTGCACGACCTCGGTCCCAGCCTGTCCGCGCCGGCAGCCGCAGAGATCAGCCGCGGCCTGGAGACCCTGGGCTTGCGTCTGGAACGGCACGGGGCCAACGCATTGCGGGTGGCCCGGTTCCTGGACACCCATCCCGCCGTCGCCCGCGTCCACCACCCCGGCCTGGACGACGCCGGGGGACCCGACCGGCGGCGGCAGGTGTCCGTGTTCTCCTTCGACCTGGCGGCCACCGCCGAGACGGTGGGGCCCTTCATCGACGCCCTGTCGCTGTTCAAGCTGGTCGCCAACCTGGGTGACACCCGGTCGTTGGTGGCCCATCCGGCGGCCATGACCCATTGCCGGCTCAGTGCGGCCCAGCGCACGGCGGCCGGCATCGGGGCGACCACCATCCGGCTGTCCATTGGTTTGGAGGACCCCGAGGACCTCATCGCCGATCTGTGTCGGTGCCTGGACGCCGTCGTCGGCGAAGCCGTCCCCACCGACCACCGGGGCCGTTCCGCCCCCTCCACCGCAGGAAGCAGGGCCTGAAATGACCATCCATGGTGCCACCGACCAGCCGCGGGGCTTCAACACCACGGCCATCCATGCCGGGCAGGAACCGGACCCGCTGACCGGGGCCGTCATCCCACCGATCTACCAGACCAGCACCTTCATCCAGGACGGCATCAACGTCCTGCGCGGGGGGCACGAGTATTCACGTGGTTCCAACCCCACCCGCAACGGCTTCGAAACCCAGCTCGCCGCCCTGGAACACGGCGCCTCGGCCTACGCCTTCGCCTCGGGCATCGCCGCCGAGGATGCCCTGCTGCGTGCCGTCCTGTCCCCGGGAGACCACGTGATCCTGGGTGCCGACGGGTACGGCGGAACCCACCGGCTCATCACCCAGATCCTGGGCCGCTGGGGCGTGGAGAACACCGCGGTGGACATCACCGATCTGGCGGCGGTCCGGGCAGCGGTGCGCCCCTCCGGCACCGTGGTGCTGTGGCTGGAAACGCCGTCGAACCCGTTGCTGGCCGTCGCCGATATCGCCGGATGGGCGCGGATAGCGCACGACGCCGGGGCGCTGCTGGTCGTGGACAACACCTTTGCCTCGCCTTATTTGCAGCGCCCCCTGGACCTGGGGGCCGACGTCGTGGTGCATTCGACCACGAAGTACATCGGCGGCCACTCCGATGTGCTCGGGGGAGCCGTCGTCGTCTCCGACGCCCTCCACCGCGGGCAGCCGGTGGCCGAACTGGTGGGCTTCCAGCAGTTCGCCGCCGGGGCCGTCGCCGGGCCGCAGGATTGCTATCTGGCCGCCCGCGGGCTGAAGACCCTGGGATTGCGCATGGACCGGCACGGGGCCAATGCGCTCGCGCTCGCCGAATGGCTCCGGGTTCAGCCGGAGATCGCCGCCGTGCACTATCCGGGACTCCCCGAAGATCCCGGGCACGAGTTGGCCGCTCGGCAGATGGACGGCTTCGGCGGCATCGTCTCGATCCGATTGGCCGGAGGGGAGGCCGCCGCCCGGAAATTCGCCGTTTCCACGCGTCTCTTCGGCCTCTCGGTCAGCCTCGGCGGAGTCGAATCCCTGGTTTGCTACAGCTCGGAAATGACCCACGCCTCGGTGCGCGGCACCGAGCTGGCCGCCCCCACGGATCTGGTGCGGCTCTCGGTCGGGGTGGAGGACGTTCGTGACCTGCGGGGGGACCTGGACCAGGCGCTGGCCACCGTCGCCTCGTTACGCGTGCCGGTGGGCGCCCGGTAGCCCGGGCGTGGCTGATGAGCTCGGTAACGGGGACGGCCACGGCTGGTTCCGGTAGGTCGGGACCCGGGGCCTGACGAACCGCGAGGCTTGAATCCAGCAGTCCAGAACCCTGTTCGTCGGTAGTGGCATCGCGCTATTATGGTCCCATGCCTCAAGTTGAAGAGCAGGTCGGTCTTCCACCGCCATCGCTCATGTCCCGGACGACCTATCTGGCCGGAAACTTGGCCCGACTGGGTAAAGCAGGCATGGTCGCCACGCTCAAAGACCGCGGTTTGGGCTTCCCTCACTACGCGGTATTGATGGCGTTGGTGGATCTCGGCCCGTTGGCTCCCCACGAGTTGGCGACCCGGCTGAACACCGACCGATCTCATGTGAGCACCTACGTGGAATCCCTCCAACGCAGCGGTCTCATTGAACGACGCCCCGACCCCACGGATCGACGACGCATCATCGTCGCCATTACCAGTGCCGGAACTGAGATCGCTCGCGACGTTGCCGCGGCTTCCACGGAGGCGGAGCTGAACCTCCTCTCGGGACTGGCCGAGGACGAGCGCGTCGAACTTCGACGACTGTTGCTCAAGGTCCTGCTCAGTGCCGACGGCTGGCCGGGCGCCCCGGCTGCTTCGACACCGTCTCCCTCCTGCTAGACGCTTTCACTGTCCGGGAGGCCGGCAACACCACCCGTACCTCCCCTCCAGAACCGCAGGAACCCACATGGCACACGACACGGCACAAGAATCCCCAGCTCGTGACGACCGGCAACCGGTCCGCACCAAACGCGAGTTCGTCTGGGCCTTCACCGGCTTGCTGCTGGCCATGCTCCTGGCAGCACTGGACCAGACGATCGTTGCGACGGCCCTGCCCAGCATCGTCGGCGACCTCAACGGGCTCGAGCACATTTCCTGGGTGATCACCGCCTACATGCTGGCGGCAACAATAGGCCTACCGATCTACGGCAAAGCCGGTGACCTCTACGGGCGCAAATCGGTCTTCGTGTTCGCCATCGTCGTCTTCCTGGCCGGCTCGATCCTGTCGGGGACCGCGACGAACATGATCCAGCTGATCATCTTCCGCGCCATCCAAGGCATTGGCGGCGGTGGCCTGATGATCGGAGCGCAGGCCATCATCGCCGACCTCGTCTCCCCCCGTGACCGCGGAAAATACATGGGCTTCATGGGCGCCGTATTCGGTCTGGCCTCCGTCGCGGGGCCGCTGATCGGCGGCTTCTTCACCGACAACATGGGCTGGCGGTGGATCTTCTACATCAACATCCCGCTGGGCCTGGCGGCGCTGGGGACCGTGATCTTCGCCCTGCACCTGCCCCGGCCCTCCGGGGCAGCACCACGGATCGACGTCCTGGGCACCCTGACTCTGGCCGTGTTCAGCGCGGCGGCCGTCTTCATCACCAGCTGGGGTGGAACCACCTACGCCTGGGGCAGCGTCCAGGTGCTGGTCCTGGGCGCCGTGGCAGTCGTGTCGGCGGTGGTGTTCGTGCTGGCCGAACGTCGGGCCGCCGAGCCGATCATCCCGTTGACCCTGTTCACCGAACGCAACTTCATCCTCCCGGCCCTGGCCGGGGTGACCATCGGCATCTCTATGTTTGCCACCATCGCCTATCTGCCGACCTACCTGCAGATGGTCGAGGGGGTCAACGCCACCGAATCCGGCCTCATGCTGATCCCGATGACCACCGGCATGCTCCTGGCCACGATCACCACCGGGCGGCTGGTCTCCTCCACCGGGCGCTATAAGGTGTGGCTGCTGGTCGGGCCCGCCATTGGTGCCACGGGGTTGTTCATGCTGGCGCAGATCGGGGTGGGCGTCCCGTATTGGTACACCGCCCTGGCCATGTTCGTCGTCGGGCTCGGGGTGGGGTGTTCGATGCAGAACCTCGTCGTCGTCGTACAGAACAGCGTCCCCCACCGGATCGTGGGAGTAGCCACCAGTTCGGCGTCCTACTTCCGTCAGATCGGGGCCTCGCTGGGCATCTCGGTGTTCGGGGCGCTCTTCGTCTCCCGGTTGACCGATGCCTTCTCATCGCTTCCGGCAAGCGCCGGAAAGGGGGGCTTCAGCGCGGACTCCGTCAGCTCACTAACACCGAAACTCTTGGCCCAGCTCCCGGCCCCGGTCCAGGAACTCATCGCCCAGGGGTTCGCCGAGGCACTGCCGCCTCTGTTCCTCTACGGCGTTCCGGTCATGCTGGCCGGGCTTGTCCTGGTGGTGTTCATTCATAAACAGGCACTACGTACCGAGGTGGGAGGGGCGGAACCGGCTCAGGAATCCCCCTCTGTTGAGGAGCCCGGACGGTCCGAGGCGCAGGACGTTGCCGCCCCAGCCGAGCTACCGGCCAAGGGGCGCCACCGGGCTAACGATCAGGACCTGCACCGGCCGCCGGCACCCTAGGGGCCAGGTTCGCGGCGCCGTGACACGCAAAAAGGTCCCAGCCGAGGGGGAACGGCTGGGACCTTATGCATCACTCGCACCTTGATGAGGCACTTTCAATACTAGGAAACGGTCCTTTGACCGCACTGTGAGCCCCGTCGGAGTTTGCTGGCTTTCCGGTACTGGACGTCCCGTCCAGATTCCGCTGGCAGCTGGTGGCCTACGGCTCCACAGGCTGATCCGGTGCCGGGGCCGGGGCGGGTTCCTGCGGCGCGTCGGGGGCGGCGGGTTCCTGGTTTTGCGGTGCGGGCTCCTGGTTCGGTTCCTGCTGCTGTTCCTGGTCGGGCGCGTCGTCTCCTGCCGGGGCGTCCGGGTCCTGGTTGATGGTTCCGGAGTCATCGCTCTGGTGGGTGGTCCCGCTGATCCCCGGGATCGAGGTGCCGCCGGTTCCGCTGGTACCGCCGGTGAACGAGGACACCTTGCGCCCGGCAGAGAGCTCGAAGACGAGGATCAGGGCCATGGTGATGGCGAACAGGGCGACGGTGACGCCGATGATGTGCTTCCACGGCAACCGTTGCAGGATTCCGCGCCCGGCGTCCTTCGATGGTTTGTCGACCTCATCGACGCTCGTTCCAACAGGGCCGGCGTCCCGCGCTGTCGCATGTGGTGGCTGCGCGCCGTTGGACGGCCGGGGCTTGGGGCGCCCGACGTTGACCCTTTCGCCCACGTGGTCCTTGGTCCGCTGCAGGGATTGCGAGTAGATCGACCCGCCGACGGTGATCACCAAGCTACCCAGCGCGGCCCCGATGATGGTTCCGCCCACACCCAAGGTGGACAACACCACCGCGGAGGTGACGGCGCCCAAGGCGGAGCCGACCGATCCGATCCAACTGATTTCAAGACGCTTCCTAGCCACGCATCAATTATCCCGGGTGCCGGTGGCCTTCCGAAGCCGCCGCACCCTCTTTCCCCTACCGGCTGATTCAGGAGTTCAGCAGCAAGGGAACGAGCATCATCGCCGGGACGGCGGCGATCGTGGTCAGCAGGACGGTGTCCTTGGCGACCACCAGGCCCTGCTCATACCGGGAAGCCGTGACGAAGACGTTCTGGGCCGAGGGCAATGCAGCCATGATGACCACGGCAAACAGTTCCGCCCCGTGCAGCCGGAACAGGAGGGCCCCGGCGAGCCAGGCCAGCACCGGGTGGGCGATCAGCTTCAACCCGGTGCCGATCAGGACGTCGGAGCGTCGGTGGGTGGCTTTTTCCAGGGGTTTGGAACCCACGAGGGAAATGCCGAAGGCCAGGAGCATCGCCGGAATGGATGCACCGGCGATGAGCTCGACGGGGTCGGCGATCGGCTGCGGGAGCGTCCAGTCGAAGACGGCGAACAACAGTCCCGCCAACGAGGCGACGATCATCGGGTTGCGCAGGGTGCTGAGCACCAGGGCGGTCGGGGTGGTACGTCGGCCCGAGGTGCTTGAATCCAGCAGGGACAGGAAGACGGGACTCCAGAGGGCCAGCTGGAAGAGGATCACCGGGGCCGCATGCGCCGTGCTGCCCAGGACATAGGCGGCGATCGGCAGCCCGAGGTTCGCCGAGTTCACCGTCGAGGCACTCATGGCCCCGACCAGTCGTTCGGGGCGCCCGCGGGGCAACCACCAGCCGGTGACACCGAAATAAAGCAGGGCAACACCCGTGGCGCTGATGGCCGCCACGGCCAGGCTGGGCCCCAGGACGGCGCGGGGATCGGCGTCGGCGACGGTGACGAAGAGCAGGGCCGGGCTGGCGACGAAGAACGTCAGTCGATTCAGGACATAGCGGGCCTCGGGTCCGAGGACCCCCGTGCGTCCGACGAGGTAGCCGACGATGATGACGGCCCAGACGATCGAGAATCCCGAGAGGACCCCGAGCACGGTCCTAGGAGTCCGCGGCGGAGCCGGCGATGGCGTGCGGTGGGCGCACGGCATTGGTGGACAGCGACTCGGAGGGGTCGCTCCCCAGGGCGATCATCGTGTTGTTGGCGTCGACATGGACGATGCGCGGCACATAGCTGCGTGCTTCGGCATTCTCCATCTCGGCGAAGCTGATGAGGATGACCGTATCGCCCGGATGCACCAGATGTGCGGCGGCACCGTTGATCCCCAGGACCCCGCTTCCGCGGTCCCCGGCGATGGTGTAGGTCTCGAGCCGGGCGCCGTTGGTGACATCGACGATGCTGACCAGTTCCCCGGGAAGGATGTCGGAGGCTTCGAGGAGATCGAGGTCGACGGTCACCGAACCGACATAGTGCAGATCGGCATGGGTCACAGTGGCGCGGTGGATCTTCGACTTGAACATTGTGCGTTTCATGGCACTCCTAGTCTACGCGCCGTGCGGTGGTTGGACTCCCGGCCCTGGCATGAAGAGAGCGGGCGACGGGAATCGAACCCGCGTGTCCAGCTTGGGAAGCTGGCGCTCTACCATTGAGCTACGCCCGCAAAACACCCGCCGGTCCGTTCGTACCCGCGGGTGCATCTCAGCATAGCCCAATGGGCGTTCACATGCATATTGGAACTCCACCCACCCGGCGTGCTAATCATGCCCCGCCCGTTGGGGGGACCGGCCCGGGCGGCCCGTCAGGGCCCGCGCCACCGGTTCGGCCAGCTTGGTGGCAATCGGGCCCAGAACGGCCAACAACATGACATAGGCGGTGGCCAGGGCGGCCAGTTCCGGGGAGGCACCTCCACCGGCGACGGCCAGTCCGGCGATCACGATCGAGAACTCGCCCCGGGCGATCAGTGCCGTGCCGGCGCGGATCCGGCCCGGTACGCCGATCCCGGCCCGACGGGCGGCCCAGACCCCGGTGAGGACCTTGGTCACCGAGGTCACCAGGGCCAAAGCCAGGGCCAGGACCAGGACCGGGGGGATCGTCGCCGGGTCCGTGTTGATGCCGAACAGGACGAAGAACATGGCGGCGAACAGATCCCTGAGGGGGGCCAGGACCTTGGCTGCGGAATGTGCCGTGGAACCGGAGATCGCAATGCCCAGCAGGAAGGCGCCCACGGCCGCCGAGACCTGCAAGGCCGCGGCGAGGCCCGCCACGAGCAGCGCGGCGCCGATGAGTTTGAGCAGGAAGTTCTCCTGATCGGGGGAGTGGACGAGCCGGGAAATCTGGGGTCCATACCGCAGGGCCAGCAGCAGCACCAGGGTCACGGCCAGCAGGGCGACGCCCACGGCCCGGAACCCACCCCAGAAACTCACCCCGGCCAAGGCCGCGGTGAGGATGGGCAGGTAGACGGCCATCACGAGGTCCTCGAGCACCAGGATGGACAGCACTACCGGGGTCTCGCGGTTGCCCAACCGCCCCAGATCAGTCAGGACCTTGGCCACGATCCCCGAGGAGGAGATGTAGGTGACCCCGCCGAGGACCAGACCGCCGATGACCCCCCATCCCAGGATGAGGGCCAGGGCGGCACCGGGGACGAAGTTCAGGACCAGGTCGACCAGACCTGCCAACCAGGACCGGCGCAGACCGGTGACCAGCTCCTTGGCGGTGTATTCCAGCCCCAGCATCAGCAACAGCAGGACCACGCCGATTTCGCTGGCGACGTCCCCGAACGATTCGATCCCCGACAGCGGGACCAGGCCGCCATGGCCGAAGATCAACCCGCCCAGCAGGTACAGCGGGACCGGTGACATGCCGACCCGGGCCGCCAGACGTCCGAGAAGCCCGAGGCCGAGGAAGACGGCGCCGAGTTCGATCAGGACGATGGTGGTGGGGTCCACGGGCAGGCCCTATCCGTGATTCAGCAGGTGGGCGGCCTTGTCGAGGCCCTCGGCCGTGCCGACCACGATGACGACATCACCGGCTTCGAGTTCGAATGATGGCGAGGGGGAGGCGAATACCTGGCCACTACGGGAAATAGCGACGATGGAGGCGTGGGTGCGGGTGCGCAGATGGGTGTCACCCAGTGTGTGGTCGGCGTAGGGGCTGTCCTGGCTGATGACGAACTGCTGGGTGTTCACCCCCGGTAGTTCGCGATGCTCCGCGGAAAGATCGGAGACCAGTTGCGGGGCACCGAGCAGGCCGCCGATCGCCGCGGCTTCCTCCGAGGTCAGCGGGATGGCCGCCTGGCAGGCATCGGGGTCCTGCTTTTCGGAGATGATCAGCTCCATGCCGCCCTCGCGTTTGATCACGACGCCGACGCGTCGTCCCGTGGCCAACATGACGTCGCGGCGCGTGCCGATGCCCGGAAGGGGCGTTTCTTCCAGATTCATGACACCAGCGTAGACCCCGGGGCAGTCCCTGGCAGCCCCGGGGCACCGAACACAGAGGGCCGCCGCCGGTGTTCCGGCGACGGCCCTTGGGTGATGGTGGTGTCGGGGCTCAGGCCTCCGGGGTTGCTTCGCCGTCGGCGGTGCCCTCGGTGGGCTCCTGCGGTGCCGGGGAACCATCGGGGGCGAAATCGCGGCGGATGGCGTCGACGCCTTCGGCAGGGATCTCGAAACCGAGCTGGTGGCCCGGGTTCAGGACCACACCGGCACCGTTGAGGTTGTCGACGACCGCTGCGCCGACCACGCGCACGGCGTAGGGGGCCTCGGTGGTGTAGGCCTCGGGGATCCGGTTCACCTGCGTGAACAGAGCGATTACGGGCTCGCCGTCCTTGTTCTGCAGCAGCAGCGGCTGGACGTTGTCGGTCTCCTCGGTTACTTCCTCGCGGCTGAGGAAGAAGACTTCCTCGGACAGGAAGGTCGCAATGACCTGACCGGCCATGGCCTCATCGGCCTGGCCCTGCTGTAGCACGGTCTCCAGATGCGTTTGCGGTTCGTCGGGGTCCGGATTTTCGGATGGGTTCTGCGTTGGCTCGTCGCTCATGCCTTCCAGCCGATCACGCCCGTAGAGGATGTGCAAGCCGTGCCCCGGATCAAGTAGCTGGCGGTTCGGGGTTCGGACGCGGGCCGAATTAGACTGGGCGGCAACCAACCCACCGGATGCCAAGGATGCCCCATGACCGAGTTCCAGTACGAGGACCTGCTGCCGATCGGCCAGGACGACACCCCCTACCGCCTCATCGGAACCGAGGGGGTCCGCCGCCTCGAGGGCCCCGGGGGACGGAGCTTCCTCCAGGTCGCCCCCGAGGCCCTGGCGCATCTGGCCCGCACCGCCCTGCATGACATCTCCCATTACCTGCGTCCTGCCCATCTGCAGCAGTTGCGCAACATCCTCGACGACGAGGAAGCCAGCGCGAACGATCAGTTCGTGGCGCTTGACCTGCTGAAGAACGCGAACATCGCCGCCGGCGGGGTCCTGCCGATGTGCCAGGACACCGGCACGGCGATCGTGATGGGCAAGCGGGGCCAGCAGGTGCTCAGCGAAGGCCCGGACGAGAAGGCCCTTTCGCAGGGCATCTACGATGCCTACACCCAGTTGAACCTGCGTTATTCGCAGCTCGCCCCGCTGACGACCTGGCAGGAAACCTCCACCGGGAACAACCTGCCGGCCCAGATCGAGCTCTATGCCGACACCGAGCCCGGCCACGAGGAACAGTACAAGTTCCTGTTCATGGCCAAGGGCGGGGGATCAGCGAACAAGTCCTTCCTCTACCAGGAGACCAAGGCGATCCTGAACGAGAATGCCATGCTGGCCTTCCTCGACGAGAAGCTGCGCTCGCTGGGCACCGCTGCGTGCCCGCCGTACCACCTCTCGATCGTCATCGGGGGAACCAGCGCCGAATTCGCGTTGAAGACCGCCAAATACGGTTCGGCCAAATACCTGGACCACCTGCCGACCACCGGGGCGATGACCGGAAGGGGATTCCGCGACATCGACCTGGAGGAGAAGGTCCTGGAGCTGACCCGCCACTTCGGTATCGGAGCCCAGTTCGGGGGCAAATACTTCTGCCACGACGTCCGCATCGTCAGGTTGCCCCGCCATGGTGCCTCGCTTCCCGTGGCGATCGCCGTCTCCTGCTCGGCCGACCGCCAGATGTTGGCGAAGATCACTGCCGAAGGCGTCTTCGTCGAACAGCTTGAAACCGACCCGGCCCGCTTCATGCCCGAAACGGATCACCCGGCGGTCGCCGCGCACGACGACGACACCGACGGTGTCAGCGGGACCGGTGGCTCCTCGGTGGTCAGGATCGACCTGAACCGTCCGATGCCGGAGATCCTCGCCGAACTATCCAGACACCCGGTGAAGACCCGCCTGTCGTTGACCGGTCCGCTGGTGGTGGCCCGCGACATCGCCCACGCGAAGATCCGCGAACGACTGGATGCCGGGGAGGAGATGCCCCAGTACCTGAAGGACCACCCCGTCTACTACGCCGGCCCGGCGAAGACCCCCGAGGGCATGGCCTCCGGTTCCTTCGGCCCGACCACGGCGGGGAGGATGGATCCCTATGTCGACCGGTTCCAGGCGGCCGGCGGTTCGATGGTCATGCTGGCCAAGGGCAACCGGTCCCGGCAGGTCACCGATGCCTGCCAGAAGCATGGCGGCTTCTATCTGGGCTCGATCGGCGGCCCCGCGGCCCGGTTGGCGCAGGATTGCATTCGCCGGGTCGAGGTCCTCGAGTACGAGGAGCTGGGGATGGAAGCCATCTGGCGCATCGAGGTGGAGGACTTCCCGGCCTTCATCGTGGTCGACGACCAGGGCAATGACTTCTTCGCCGAGCCCCTGACCCCGACCTTCACCGCGATCCCAGTCCGGGCGGGCTA
>NZ_JBQSYU010000022.1:0-58048 GCF_052379645.1 Arthrobacter sp. 179
GGACGCACGACCTTCTCGGGTTTACTCACACTATGGACGGACAGGTGGTTGGCCTGCTCAGTGGCGAAGAGGTCGCGAATTCCTTCACATACGCGCAGGTCACAATCCTTTTGGAAAGCGACGTGCAGCCCGAGTTACTTCAAAGCTGGGAATGGCCGGAATTCGGGGACGAGCTACTACCGATCCCAAATTTCTAACAACTGGAGACCCGAAGCTCCCCTCGCCGGAACCTGGCTAAGTCGATAACGCGCTACGCATACGTCGACCAGGACAAGTAGGACGACGATCTCCAGCACCGCGCAGTGCTCGACGCTAGCATTCACGAGCACAACACCAGCCAATGGCTGGTCCAGTTCCGCGTCGGCCCAGCGTTGGCGCGAGCCGTGAAGTTCGGACGGCCGCCAATGGATCCGCAGAACATCGCACGGTACCTGCGGACCGTCGAGGATCTCATCGAAGCAGAGGAACTCAGCCTCATCGATACAGCAAAGACGATCGGCTGGTCGGAGGCGAGCTACTACAGGCATCGATCGGTTACGGCGAAGACCTGGTTCCGTCGACTGCTGACACCTTCGTCGAAGTCACCAATTTCAGCTCGTGGCTGCAAGGGGTGGGCTGATTTTCTGTATGGGGATCCTCATGGCGGAGCACACGAAGCTCTGGCTGCCTCTGCCCGTTCCGGACTCAAAGCAGTACATCGACGGCAGGGAATGAACGCGCTTTAGGCCCGCGTGCTCGACTGGTCAACTGAATGATCGGCCGGCATCATGATCCGTCCAGGTCCGCTTCTGTTTCACCCGCCCTCTCTCTGTTGCTACTCTCAGTGCGGAATTGGGCCAAAACGCGCTCGCGTTCTTCCGCGGGAACTTCCGCAAGGCTCCTGAATAGGTCCCCAGCGTCAGGGCCCGGCACGAAAAATCTGTTGATGTACGGGTCTACGAGAGCGAGCAACTCCGCCGAGGATAATTGAACTCCTGGTGGGTTCGCTGGCTTCGTCCCGTCCTCGACCCCGGCAAGCCTGCGTATGACGTCGAGCGGAACACCGGTCGCCTCGGCTAATTGAAGATTCAGCTCATTGCGGATCTCCATGTCGGTGTCCGGTGGCATCGTCGCATGTAACCGCAACTGGTCCTGAACGTATACTGCCAGATCAATTGGAGAGCGATCACCTTGGACGTAAAGGCTGGAATTCATCGCGAACCACGGCAACAATGGGTTGTCGGTAAGGACTTCTCCGAGTTTGCTGATCTTGGACGCTGTCCCCTGAAACGAGAACAGCGAGTCGGGACCATTCACATGTCCGGTCAGGCACACATTTACCGCTAAACCGCGATCTAGGGCACAGAGGTTATCGACCCGAAGATGCAGAGGAATTTCGGCCTGCAAATCGTTGAGCTCACCGACATATAGGCCCCGAGAAGTGAATGCGAACACGCTGTACAAGACGGGAGGTTGTGCCCAGCTCTTGTCGTACATCGTGCGGTGCGTCGTAAGTGCTTGCTGAAGGTAAGCGCGTCGCTTCATCGACTTCAGCTTGCGTGCGTGGGTGAGGAGCTGGTCCAGGTCCTTCTTCTGAAGAACCGATTTCACCTCAATCACTGCCACGAAGCCCTCGATCGGCACCGTTTGCGTTCCGCCCTGGGCGCTGGTAAAGAGCATCGGAGTAGTCCGGGCATCGTAGATGATCACATCACTTTGACCAGAGAAGTTACCATCGGCGTCCACCACCTGCCCAACGGTAACTCCAAGCGCCGCTGGCAGTGCCTTGTTGAGGAACTCGCGCACAATCTCCTCGGCGGCTCCCCCGCGGGCTCCTGAATGGTCCAGGCTGGCGCGCGCCTGTTCAAACTGTGCTTTCATGCTCGCGGCAGTTGCCTCGTACATTGCCGCGAAACGTGACTTACCAGACTGATGGTTCGAATCGGTCGACGCGTTCATGGTCCCACGATAACTGGCTCTTATCATTTGACCGTGCGGGTGCAGTCTGAAGCCGTCGGTTTCGATAAGGGACCGGGTGATATACGTGAGCATGTTGAGCTCAGCTGCCGCGTCAACGTCTGTACTCAACGCTCGCACGTTCCCATCGTGATCCTAACGGAGTAACTCGCAGCACGGCCGTGTGCAGGCACTTCATTCACGCGAAATACTTCGTGTGGGCCTAGGGTGAAGCGTCCGTCACTACCGAGAACGTATCACTCGGGCGTTTTAGGACGTAGACCCGGCGGAGCACGTAGCAGCGCGCAGTGCCCACTTGCGTGGTGATGCCGTCTGCTAACACGAATGACCATGCGAAAGGCTGTGCTCATCACATGCTCATCAAGGTCAACCTCTGCCTAAAATCGGAAATGGGGCGATCAACCCAGTTCAGATCGACCACCCAGCCGTGATCGCAGGCTCCGCACAACATGTGACGTTCTCGGAAGAAATCAATCTGTCGTTCCATGGCTTCATTCTCCTGTCGCGTATCGCAAAGCAGCAGAATCTATACCAGGCGGGGCACAAATCTGCCGGATCTCGCGAGCTTCCTGAACCTCCGTCGAACGCTCCACCAAAGTCACCGGATTCATATCCCCCGCGTGTGACGGCGGCCATTCGACACGGCCAGCCAAACAGCTCGAACCGCGGATACGGATTGGGGAAGATCGTGAACAGACGGTTCCCGCAATTAGATACAGATGCGCCCGCCAGGCAGAAGCCTGACGGGCGCATGTGCGAGACTCTAAAAATAGGAGCCAAAGACTATATCTTCAACGGCCAGAAAGTCTCCTAGTCGAGCCGATCTGCTCAACTACCGCTAATTTGACGCAGCACGTACTGCAGGATGCCGCCGTTGCGGTAGTAGTCGGCTTCACCGGGGGTATCGATGCGCAGCACGGCATCGAAGGACTGGGTGGAGCCGTCGTCGGCGGTGGCGGTGACCTTCAGCGTGGAGGGGGTGGTCCCCTCGTTGAGCTCGGTCACCCCGGCGATCGAGAAGGACTCGGTGCCGTCCAGCCCCAGGGTCGAGGTGGACTCGCCCTCGGGGAACTGCAGCGGCAGCACGCCCATGCCGATGAGGTTCGAGCGGTGGATCCGCTCGTAGCTCTCGGCCAGGACGGCCTTGACGCCCAACAGTGCGGTGCCCTTGGCGGCCCAGTCACGTGAGGAGCCGGAACCGTATTCCTTGCCGGCCAGCACGACCAGCGGGGTCCCTTCGGCTGCGTAGTTCGTCGCCGCGTCGAAGACCGTGTTCTGCGGTCCGCCGTCCTGGGTGAAGTCGCGGGTGAAGCCACCCTCGATGTTGTCCAGGAGCTGGTTGCGGATGCGGATGTTCGCGAACGTGCCGCGGATCATGACCTCGTGGTTACCACGACGGGAGCCGTAGGAGTTGAAGTCCTTACGATCCACGCCGTGGGACAGCAGGTACTGGCCCGCCGGGGAATCGGACTTGAACGAGCCGGCCGGGGAGATGTGGTCGGTGGTCACCGAATCGCCCAGCTTCAGCAGCACGCGGGCACCGTCGATATCGGAGACCGGCTCCGGCTGTGCCTTCATGCCATCGAAGTATGGGGGCTTGCGCACGTAGGTGGAATCCTCGGCCCATTCGAAGGTGTTGCCGGCCGGGGTGTCCAGTGCCTTCCAACGGTCGTCGCCGTCAAAGACACCTTCGTAGCCCTTGGCGAACATCTCCTTGTCGATGGAGGCGTCCATGACCTGCTGGACCTCGACCGGGTTCGGCCAGATGTCCTCCAGGAAGATGTCCTTCCCGGCGTCGTCCTGGCCCAGCGGCTCGGATTCGAAGTCGAAGTCCATGGTGCCGGCCAGGGCGTAGGCGATGACCAGCGGCGGGGAGGCCAGGTAGTTCATCTTCACGTCCGGGTTGATCCGGCCTTCGAAGTTGCGGTTACCGGAGAGGACCGACGTGACGGAGAGGTCGTTGGCCTGAATGGCTTCGGCGATCTCCGCTTCCAATGGACCGGAGTTGCCGATGCAGGTCGTGCAGCCGTAGCCGACGATGTAGAAGCCGAGCTTCTCCAGGTACGGGCTCAGGCCGGACTTCTCGTAGTAGTCGGTGACGACCTTGGAGCCGGGGGCGACGGAGGTCTTGACCCACGGCTTCGAGGCCAGGCCCTTGTCCACGGCGTTGCGGGCCAGCAGGGCTGCTGCGAGCATCACCGAGGGGTTGGACGTGTTGGTGCACGAGGTGATCGAGGCGATGGAGACGATGCCGTGGTCCAGCGAGAATTCGCGGCCATCGGCGGTCTTCACGTCCACGGACTTCGAGGGACGGCCCACGTTGCGATCGTCGGCGTCACCGGCGGCGTAGTTGTGGATGTCCTTGCGCAACTGTTCCTTCGCGCTGGTCAGCTCGATGCGGTCCTGGGGACGCTTCGGGCCGGCGATGGAGGGAACCACTGTGGACAGGTCCAGCTCGAGGTACTCGGAGAAACGCAGTTCCTTGGACGGATCGTGCCAGAGGCCCTGTTCCTTGGTGTAGGCCTCCACGAGGGCGACGTTCTCCTCGGAACGGCCGGTCAGGCGCAGGTAGTCCAGGGTCACGTCGTCGATGGGGAACATGGCTGCGGTGGAGCCGAACTCCGGGGACATGTTGCCGATCGTGGCGCGGTTGGCCAGCGGCACCTGGGCGACGCCTTCGCCGTAGAACTCGACGAATTTGCCGACCACGCCGTGCTGGCGCAGCTTCTCGGTGATCGTGAGGACGACGTCGGTCGCGGTGGCACCTGCGGGGATGGAGCCGGCGAGCTTGAAGCCCACCACCCGCGGGATCAGCATGGAGACGGGCTGGCCGAGCATGGCCGCCTCGGCCTCGATGCCGCCGACGCCCCAGCCCAGCACACCCAGGCCATTGACCATGGTGGTGTGCGAGTCGGTGCCGACGCAGGAGTCCGGGTAGGCGCGCAGCTTGCCGTCGACCTCGCGGGTCATGACCGTGCGGGCCAGGTACTCGATATTGACCTGGTGCACGATGCCGGTGCCCGGGGGGACGACCTTGAAGTCATCGAACGCCGTCTGGCCCCAACGCAGGAACTGGTACCGCTCGCCATTGCGCTGGTACTCGATCTCCATATTGCGTTCGATGGCGTCCTTATTACCGAACACGTCGATCTGGACGGAGTGGTCGATCACCATTTCCGCGGGAGCCAGCGGGTTCACCCGGGTCGGGTCACCACCCAGGTCCTCGACGGCTTCACGCATGGTGGCCAGGTCGACCACACACGGCACACCGGTGAAGTCCTGCATCAGCACGCGGGCCGGAGTGAACTGGATCTCCGTGCTTGGCTGGGCGTTCTGATCCCACTGGGCCAGCGCACGAACGTGGTCGGCAGTGATGTTCTTGCCGTCCTCGGTCCGAAGCAGGTTCTCCAGAAGGATCTTAAGGCTGTACGGAAGGCTGTCGCTGCCCTCGACCGCGTTCAGCCGGAAAATTTCATATTCGTTGCCTTGGACGTCCAATACGCCCTTGGCACCAAAGCTGTCCACATTACTCACTGGGACTCCTCTCGCCAGACTTTCATCTTTGTTGCACGCACGGGCATCCCGCCAGTAAGGCGAACCTAACCGGCCGGGAAGCACGATGGGATTGCGGCAGAGCTGCCCCCAGTCTATCCGTTGGCCGAAGGGACCAGCGCCGCCACGCACTCCACATGGTGGGTATGCGGGTAGAGATCCAAGGCCCGTACCGATTCGGTGGCGTAGCCCTTCGCGGCAAAGTCGCGTAGATCCCGAGAGAACGACGCCGGATCGCAGGAAACGTAGGCGATCCGTCCCGGTCGGGCGGCGCTGACGGCGGCCACCCCGGCCCGCCCGAGGCCGGTGCGGGGTGGATCCAGCACCACCGCATCCAGCCCCCGGGGCAACCGGGCCACCTCGGCACGCAGGACCTTTTCCACCCGGCCCTGGCGGATCAGGACCTGGTCCAGGCCCTGGACATTGCGGCGGGCATCCTTGCTGGTGCCCGGGGCCCCTTCGATCGACAGGACGATCCCCTGCGCCCCGACGGCGCGGGCCAAGGGCACGGTGAACAGTCCGGCGCCGGCATAGAGGTCGGCACAGGCCTGGCCCGGTTGCGGGTCCAGGATGCGTTGGACGGCGTCGTTCAGGGCGTCGGGGGCACTGCGGTGGATCTGCCAGAACCCCTCCCCGGTGACCCGGTAGGTTTCCCCGGCGGCCTGTTCGGCCACCCAGGTCCTGCCGCGCAGTCGGTGCAGGGTTCCCGCCCCGTCGGCCGCCGCACCGCCGTGTTGGGTGATCAGCGCCGCGTTGCTGCCCTCGGGCAGGGCCTTGGCCAGGCGTGTCGCGGCTCCCGGGGTGGCATCGGCCCGTTCGACGAGGAGCACCAGCGGTGCCCCGCCGGCCGAACCGGCCGCGACCTCGATCCGGTCCAGCCCGCGCAACGGCAACTCGGCCAACGACAGGTCGTTGATCGCCGCCACGGCCAGCGGCAGGTCGCGGATGGGGACGAGCCGGTCGGAATGGTGGGCGTTCATGGCCAGTCGTCCCGACGCGTCGACGCTGAAGGCCGCCCGGGTCCTCCAGCCCAGTCCGTCCCCGCGCTCGCCCGGCGCGGCCTCGACCCCGGTGAAGCCGACGTCGTCGGCATCCAGACCGGCCAATCGTTCAAGTTGTTCGCGGACGACCGCGGATTTCAGTTCCCGCTGGTATCCAAGCTCCGCATGCCCGAACTCGGCCCCGCCGACCGGCAACTCCCCCGCGGCGTGGCGGGCGATGGCATCGGCTTCGGGCCAGAAATGCGGTACCCGGTGCGCGGAGGCCTCCAGCATCTCCACCGCGTCGGCCCGCCAGAAGCGGGCCTCCTGCCCGGCGTCGGTCAACCGGGCCCGGACCCGTTCACCGGGCAACGCATGGCGGACGAAGACCACCCGGCCCTGGTACCTGGCGACGAAGTGGCCCCCATGGGCGGGGGCGCCGATCTCGACCTCGATCAGATCGCCCGTCGCCGGTTCTTCCTGCTGGCTCACCTGCTGCTCCCGCCGTCGTGCTCTCGTGGTTGGCCTTCGGTCCCGGTGATCCCGCGCTCGTGTTCGAAGAGTGCCCGCCCGTGGGTTTCCTCCGAGAGTTGCCAGGGGACGCTGGCGACCACGACGCCCGGGACGAAATGCAGCCGGGTCTTGATGCGCAACGCCGTCTGGTTGTGCACCAGCTGCTCCCACCAGCGTCCGACCACGTATTCGGGGATGTAGACGACCACCAGGTCACGGGGTGAATTGGATTTGATGGTCTTGATGTAGTCGATGATCGGCGCCGCCGTCTCGCGGTAGGGCGAGGCGAGCACGGTGATCGGCACCGGGATCTGCAACCGCTCCCATTCGGCCACGGTGCGTTCCGTGGCATCCTGGTCGATGTCCACGATGATGGCATCGAGCTTCGAGGGGCGGCCGGCCCGGGCGAAGGCCACCGCCCGCAGCACCGGTTTGCGCAGCGTCGACACGAGGATCAGGGCATGCACGCGGGCCGGAAGGGCCTTGGCGGTGCCTCGCCCGTCGACCGCCAGTTCACGGTCGACCGCCGCATAGTGGGCGTGGATCGAGGACATGATCAGATACATCGCCAGGATCGCCACCACGGCCAACCAGGCACCGAAGATGAATTTGGTGACCAGCACGATCACCAGCACGGCGGCGGTGAGGACGAACCCGACGAGGTTCAGCAGGCGCGAGCGCATGATCCGGTGGCGTACCCGCTGGTTGGCGGTGCTGGCCAGTTGCCGGCTCCAGTGCCTGACCATGCCCAGCTGGCTGAGCGTGAAGGAGACGAAGACCCCCACGACGTAGAGCTGGATCAGGGTCGCCACATGGGCGCCGAACACCAACACCAGCACCAGGGCCCCGACGCCCAGGGCGATGATGCCGTTGCTGAACCCCAGCCGGTCCCCCCGGGTCCGCAGCTGCCGGGGAAGATAGCCGTCGGTGGCCAGATGCGAGGCCAGGTTGGGGAAGGAGCTGAATGCGGAATGCCCGGCCATGCCCAGCACGGCGACGGTGACGGCCAGGATGATGTAGAAACCGACGCTACCGCCGCCGAAGACGGCGTGGGCCAGCTGGCTGAGCACCGGGTTCTGGATGTAGTCCCCCGGGATCGATCCGCCGTCGACCGCAAGGTTCCGTTGCGGGTCCTCGACCATATGCACCCGGGCGGCGCGGGCCAGGAACATGGTGCCCAGGGTCAGTACCGTGGCGATGAGGCCCAGCAGCAGCAGGATCGATGCGGCGTTCCGGGCGCGCGGCCGGGCCAGGTTCTGGACGTTGCTGATGGGCGCTTCGATCCCCGTCAGTGCCGCCGAGCCGGTGGAGAAGGCGCGCAGCACCAGCACGGCGCCCAGCAGCCCGGTCAGTGCCGGGTCGTAGCCCTGCTGCGGCAGGATCTCGAACCCTGCGCTGGGGGCCGAGCCCAACCGGCCCATGGCGGCACTGATCGTGCCGGTGAGGATCATCACCAGCATCGCGCCGATGAACAGATAGGTCGGCAACGCGTTGCCCAGCCGAGACCGGCCCAGCCCGCGCAGGTTCAGCAGCGCCAGGATCACGACGCCGGCACCGGCGAGCAGCGATTGGTGCCCGTCCAGCCCCGGGAAGGCCGCGACGACGTAGTGTGCGGCGGCGGACATGGACACCGCCACGGTCAAGACGAAGTCGACCAGCAGGGCCGAGGCCACCGTGGTGCCGGCCCGGGGCCCGAGGTTGACGCTGGCGATCTCATAGTCCCCGCGTCCCGAGGGGTAGGCCTTCACCGATTGCCGGTAGGACGCGATGATCACCATCATCACCGCCATGATGGCGATGCCGATCAGCGGCGAGAAGTAGATCGCCGACAGTCCGGCGATGGCCAGGGTCATGAGGACTTCATCGGGGGCGTAGGCCACGGAAGACAGCGCGTTGGAGGACAGCAGGGGAAGCGCCAGCCGGCGGCGCAGGGGCGCCTGCTTCAGCCGTTCGGTGCGGAATGGTCTGCCAACCAGGATCCGTTTCAGCGCGTCGAGGAACGTCAGCACCAGTCAAAGCTAGCCCGTGAACGGCATATCTGTCATACACGCCGCACCGCCACCGGCTCCTGCACGCTTCCCGCGTGGGAGACTGGGAGCCATCATCGGGGTCGGAAAGGCCCCGCCGTCAGCAGGACAATCGCGGGGAGCAAGGCATGGCCCATTTCGTCATCATGGGGTGCGGGCGCGTCGGCGTCACGTTGGCCCACACCTTGGACGACGCCGGACACACCGTGGCGATCATCGACCAGGACGACCGGGCGTTCCGGCGTCTACGGCGCGGATTCACCGGCCAGAAGGTCAGCGGGGTCGGCTTCGACCGGGAAACCCTGGAACGGGCGGACATCTCCAACGCCTACGCCTTCGCGGCGGTCTCCAGCGGCGACAACTCGAACATCCTGGCCACCCGGGTGGCCCGCGAAAACTACCACGTCCCCCATGTGGTCGCCCGGATCTACGACCCGGGGCGGGCCGAGATCTACCAGCGGCTGGGGATCCCCACCGTGGCGGCGGTGCGCTGGAGCGCCGACCAGGTCCTGCGTCGGGTCCTGCCCGAACAAGGCATCAACGGCGATTTCCGTGAAGCCTCGGGCCGGCTGATCCTCGGCGAGGTGTCGGTCCATGACCAGTGGTACGGACGCAGCCTGGCCGAAATCGAGGAGGTCTCGGGGATCCGGGTGGCCTATCTGACCCGGTTCGGCGAGGGCCAGATCCCCCGCCCCGATGCCCGGCTGCAGCAAGGCGACATCCTGCACGCCATGATGGCCGTCGCCTCCCTGGGAGAGATCGACAGGATACTTTCCAAGGCCCCCACCACCCAGTTGCCCGACGACGAGGAGAACCAGTGAAGATCGTCATCGCGGGGGCCGGCAGCGTCGGCTCCTCCATCGCCAAGGAACTCCTCTCCCACGGTCACGACGTCCTGTTGATCGATGAGAAGCCTGAAGTCGTCGGGCGCAGCGGCGTCCAGGGTGCCACCTGGCTGTTCGGGGATGCCTGCGAGCTCACCACGCTCAAGGACGCCCATCTGTCCGATGTCGACGTGGTGGTTTCGGCCACCGGCGACGATAAGGTCAACCTGGTCGTCTCCCTGCTGGCCAAAAGCGAATTCGGGGTCGGGCGGACCGTGGGCCGGGTCAACAACCCGAAGAACGATTGGCTCTTCGACGACGCCTGGGGCGTCGACGTGGCCGTGAGCACCCCGCGCATGATGACCGCCCTCGTGGAGGAAGCGGTCGAGGTCGGGGACGTGGTGCGGTTGCTGACGCTGCAGACCGGGGTGACCTCCATGGTCGAGTTCACGGTCCCCACCGATGCGGCATTGATCGGCAGCACCCTGGGTGAGGTCCCGTGGCCGCAGGACACCGCGGTCGTGGCGATCCTGCGTGATGACCTGGCGATCACCCCGAGCCCCGATGACGTGATCGAAGGGGGCGATGAGCTGTTCTTCATCACCGCAATCGCCGCCGAGGACGATCTGCGGGCCGTCCTGCGCCTGGATACCAGATCACGGAACGACGACGAATCCCAGGACGCCTCGGACGCCTTCCGCGACTGAGCCGCGGCGGGGTGGCCCCGGGCCGCCCCGGGGGCCGGCCCGGTGGGACCAGCCCCGGAGGATCAGCCCTGCCGAGTCAGTCCTGCGGGGCCTGCTGCGGTCCGGGCTCGGCGTCCAGCGCCGTCGACGGCCGGGAGACCAGCCAGGCCAGCCAGAGCCCCATGGCATAGAGCGGGATGCCCATCACGATGCGCGCCGCTCCCAGCGCCTCGATGTTCTCCGCCGCATACAGCGGCAGCTGCACCAGCAGCCGGGCCGCCATGACCCCGGCGATGATCCAGGTGGCCACCGCGTAGGAGAGGCGGCGGGCCCGCTGGGCCCGCCATTCGATGCCTTCACCGCGGATGAAACCGAAGACCAGGCCCATGAGCGGCCAGCGGACCAGGATGGACACCACGAAGGCCACCAGGTAGGCGCCGTTAGTGTAGAAGCCGGGCACGTAGAAGTCCCGGGCGTTGCCGGTGGTGCGGGCGAACACGGCGCAGATCAGCACACCGAACAGCCCGGTCAACGCCTGGGTCAACCCTGTTTTGCGCACCAGCCGGGCGATGGTGAAGACGGCCGCGATGGCCAGCGAGGAAATCAGTGCCGGGTTCAGTTCCCGCAACACCATGAAGACCACCAGGAAGACGATTCCCGGCAACAGTGCCTCGATCAGGCCGCGGATGCCGCCCACGGTCTTCAGGACATCGACCTGTCCCGCGGCGGTCCGGTGGATGCCCGAGCCTTCAGCCAATCGACGTCCGAGATCCTCAGCCTGGTCGTGGCCGTCATCTGCGGTCGGCTCCCCCTCGGGGTGCTGGCTCATACCTGGTCCTCCACGTCGTGGTCGTCCTCGGGCAGGATCTCGTACCGGGGGTTGTAGATGGTGGGCACCCCGTCGACGCGGGCGATCATCCCCTCGAACAGCAGGCGGGTGCCCGCTTCGATGCCCGGGACCCGGCGCTGGCCGTTCCAGACCAGCACGATCCGTGCCACCGGGGAGCGTCGTCCCCCGGGTGGGGCCGGTGCGTCGACGATTCCGGCGGTGAAGACCGGGGCCTGGGCGCTGGGCAGGATCCTGATGTTCTCCACGAAGCCGCGGGCAAGCACCCGCCCCCGTTCGGGGAGCCGGGCCAGGGCGGAGCAGCGTTCCGGTTCATCGGCCCCGGTGTATCCACCGGGTCGGGAGGCCAGGCCGCGGCGTCGGGCTGCGACGCCACGCTCAGCCAATTTCGGTGATCTCCGGTCCGCGTTCGGGCCGACCCTGCAGTGAACGTTCGCTGCTGGTGTCCGTCTTTTCCTCGGTCTCCTCGTCGGTGTCGGTCGCCGACCGGGTCACGGCACCGGCCGGCATCGTCAACGGGAGCAGTTCCTGGGGCGGCATCGGCTGGTCGCCGCGTTCGACGACCACCCGGGCCAGACGGTCCTCGAGGCGTTCGGCCTGGGCGCGGTCCAGGGTGGCCGGACCGCCGACCACGGCACGCAGGAACCAGCGTCCCCCGTCGATGCCGATGAACCTGGCGACCATGTATCCCTGCTCGCCATCGGGGCCGTCCGCGGGTACGCGGGCCACCAGTTCGGTGCCGAACCGTCCTTCGACGCGATCGATCTTGCCGTTCTGCTCCCCGATGCTCTCCTCGATCTGGGAGGAGATCCCCTCCCAGAGGCCGCTGGACTTCGGGGCGGCGAAGACCTGGAGCTGCAGGCGTGAACCGTCCAGTTCAAGGGCGGCGGCAATGACCCGTTGGGAGCCTTCTTCGACTTCCAGGCGCAGCTGCATGCCTTCGACCGGTTCTATCTTCAGGGCCCCGAGGTCGATGTAGTGTCCGTGTTCCGGGGCATCCTCCAGATCGAAGGGTCCTTGTTCGTTCCCGGCGGCGACGGAATCCGTGTCCTGGACCTGCTCGTCCCCGGTGGCGGCGTCGTCGTTCGTTGAATTATTGCGGCGTTTGAAAATCATCGTTGCTCCTCCCGGCCCGACGGGCCGCAGGTGGTGAAGTAGGGGTGGTGGCTCAGCGAGCTGCGGCGTCGGCGAATCCTCCGGTCGAGCCGAAGCCCCCGGCGCCGCGCACCGATTCGGGTAGTTCCGCGACGGGGATGAACGCCGCATGCTCCACGCGCTGGATGAGCAGCTGGGCGATCCGGTCGCCACGGTTGAGTTCGATCGGCGTCCGGGTGTCGGTGTTCAGCAGGGTCACGCACAACTCACCGCGGTAGCCGGCGTCGACGGTTCCCGGGGCGTTGACGATGCTCAACCCCTTTTTCGTGGCTAGCCCCGACCGCGGGTGGACCAGGGCGACGAACCCCGGGGGCAAGGCGATGGCCACTCCGGTGGGGACCAGCTTCCGTTCCCCCGGAGCCAGGACGACATCCTCGCGGGTGCGCAGATCGGCGCCGGCATCCCCGGGATGGGCATACGACGGCGGCTCCAGTCCGGGGTCGAGCATCTTCAGCTGGACGTCAAGGGTGGTGGTGGGCTGCTCGGGCATCGTAGCCGGATTCTCCAGGGCGTTGAGGGTCATGACCGTGTTCACTCTAGCCCGATTGCCGTCCAGCCCCAATGTGTCCACGACAGGCTCTGGGCGAACTAAGCTGGTGTCATGCCTGATTCGACCCCTCCTGCAGCGTCCCCCGAGATCTTCCGCGAAAAACTGTGGCCGGCCTGGTGGATGTGGATCCTCGTGGTGGGCACCGGTTTCGCCGGCACGGCGATGGTCCTTCCCATCAACCTGAACGTTTCCATCATCGTGGGAATCGTCGTGTTCATCGCCGTCGGTGCCACGCTGCTGGCCCTGACCCCGACCATCAGCCTGACCCGGGAGTGGTTCAAGGTCGGCCGGGCCAGCATCGAGTGCCGCTACATCGGCGAGGTCTCCGCCCATCGCGGCGAGGAAGCCACCCATGCACGGGGCCCGGCCCTGGACGGGACCGCCTATTTGTGCCTGCGCGGCTGGATCGACCCGGTCGTGAAGCTGGAGATCGTTGATCCGCTCGATGCCACCCCCTATTGGCTGGCTTCGACCCGTCGCCCGGAGGAGCTGGTCAGGGCGCTGCAGCAGACCGCACGCGCCTAGACCCGGCTCCCCCTCCCGGCCTCTCGCCCCGGCGGGACCCCGGGGTGCGGGGCCGTCGAAGGCCTCAGCCCTCGCAGTCCTTGCAGTAGAACAGCCCGCCCTTTTCCTTCGCCACCTGGGACCGGTGTCGGACCAGGAAGCAGGAAGCGCAGGTGAATTCGTCGGTCTGGGCGGGGAGGACCCGGACCAGGAGTTCCTCGCCGGAGAGATCGGCCCCGGGCAGCTCATAGCCTTCGGCCAGCTCGGTCTCGTCCTCGTCGACCACCGGTGACTGGTGGCCCTTGCCGCGACCCTTCAGTTCCTCCAGCGATTCCTGGTTGGGTTCGTCGTCGGTCTTCCGCGGCGCGTCGTAGTCTGTCGCCATAGTCTCTCCATCACGCTCCGGTCATTGCTCGATGGGGGCCGTCCAGGTCCCCGGCACCGTTGCTGCAGCAGCATCGGGCCGTGGTGCGGGTTCGAGTCGATCGGGGGCGGCCCGGCGTTCCCGACCCTCAAGGTACAACGCCACCGGGGCGCATTTTGTGCCCGCAACGCACAGATTGTTCACCATCGGGGGGTAAAAAGCCAATGACCCGCGCCCCGTGACCGGGGCCCGGGGGATGAGGCCGGCGCCCCGCCGTGGCCCCGGCCCGCAGATCAGGGGTTCCCCCGCGGTTCCCGGGGCCGCCTGAGAGTAAACTAACCGCGCCACACCAGGGCAAATAATGACTTTTCCACCCACCCGGTGGCAGAGTCGTATCCGTACGTGAGCGTCCGTGGAGGGAAAGTATGCAGCAACTTCGGCTCGTAGGTGTCCAAGAGGATGGCGAGCACCTGCTGTTGAGCAGTGACGATGGGTCCAGCTTCGTGCTGCGCATCGACGAGGCGCTCCGCGCCGCCACTGCCCGGCCCATTGGCCGACCCGCCGCGTCGGGCGCGGAACAGGAACCGGCGGCGTTCTCCCCCCGGGAGATCCAGACCCGGATCCGCAACGGCGCCACCGCCGAGGAGGTTGCCGAGGAATCGGGCTTCCCGTTGGACCGCGTGCTGCGGTACGAAGGTCCCGTCCGCGCCGAACGCGACTACGTCGCCCAACAGGCCCGTGGGGTGGAGGTCTCCGCCCCCCAGGCCCATGACACCTACCGTTCGGCCTTCGGCGATGAGCCGGCCTCGCTCGGGGAGATGGTCGACGTCCGGCTCAATGCCTTGGGCGTCAGCGCCGCCTCCCTGGTGTGGGATGCCTGGCGCCGCAGCGACGGCTCCTGGAACATCTCGGCTGAATTCGATGCCTCGGGCTCGGAAACCGATGCCAGCATCGGCGAAGAGCCCCCGGCCATGTGGGTCTTCCATCCGGCCCGTAAGTCCCTGCAGAACGCCAACCGCTGGGCCCAGGTCCTCAGCGAACTGGAACCGGTGGAGAACGCGTTCACCAATCGTCGCCTCACTGCCGTGGCCGACCGGCCTTTTGATTTCGAGTCCGACGCCGGCCATGACCCGCAGGGCCCCGACGCGGCGGCGACCTCCCCGGGCGATCCGGAGGCCGAGGAACTACTCGACGTGCTGCGCGCCCGCCGGGGACAACGACTCGGTGTGGACGAGGAAGGCGACGACGCCCTGGCGATGATGCTGTCCCAGGGGTCCATCCCCGCCGCCCATCCGCGGGACGAGGATTTCGCCGATGAGGGCGAAGCCCGTCGCCTGGGAATCGTTCCACCGCATGACGACGATGATGACGAGCTGCCGCATCTGCATGACGGGGTCAGCACGAACACCAGTGAATACACCGTCGTGCCCGGTCTCTCGGCCGCGGATTTCCGCCACGCCGAGGATACCGTGACCCGTCACGAGGACTCCGAGGACGACGGCGGCCAGGGGCGCAAGAAGGCCAAGCGCTCCTCGGTGCCCAGCTGGGACGAGATCGTCTTCGGCAAGGGCAAGAAGCGCGACTAGCGCCCCGGCGCCCCGGGCTACTTCGGGGTGGCCAGGGTCAGGAGCGGGATCTCCCGCTCGGCCCGCGTCATTGACCCGTGCTGGCCGATCATTTCCATGGCCCGGGGTGAAACCCGCCGGCCGTCGAAGAGTGCCAGTTCCCCGCTGGCCAGGACCAGCACATCACCGATCCGTGATCTGACCCGCTCGTCCACTTCCCCGAAGTAGCCGTGGTCGATGGCCTCGTCCCGGGTGATGACCCAGGCCTTCGCCCCGAAGGCCTCCTTCCAGTTCCGGATCAGCGCGGCGCGGGTCGCTTCGGTGGCGTCATGGCTGAAGTGCAGTTGCACTGCCCGCGGTTCCCCCGCCGTCAGGGCGATCCCCTCCAGCAGTTCCGGATCCCGTGAATAGTCGATGCGCGCTTCGGGCCGCACGTCGACCATGCCGTGGTCGGCGACCAGCAGCAACAACGTGCCCGCCGGGACCCGTTGGGCCAGGGTGCGCATGTTCGCGTCGAGTTCCTCCAGCTCGCTGAGCCATTGGGGCGAATCGCTGCCGAATTTATGCCCAGCCTTATCAAGTTCGTTCCAGTAGCAGTACACCAATGACCGATCGTGGGCGGCCAGGGCTTCGGTGGCGGCCCGCACCCGGGCCTGGGGGGTGCCCGCCGGGAGGAACTCGCCCCCCTTGAGCGAGGCGCGGGTCAAGGCCGAATCGCTGAAGCGGGGCAGGCTCGCCGTGGCCACATGGACATGCTCCGAGGCCTGGTCCATCACCGTCGGATACGGCTGCCACACCGCCGGATCCAGATCCTCCGGCCAGTTCCCGAGCATGTTCACCACCCGCGGTACCGCCGGATCAACGACGTCGTACCCGACGATGCCATGCCGGCCCGGGGGCACACCGGTGCCCAGGCTCGACAGCGACGCCGCCGTGGTGGTGGGGAACGAGGCATCGAGCGTCCGTGAATTGGCCATCTTCGAGCGCAGGAACGGGGCATGCCCCGAGCGCGCCTTCAGCAGTGATTTACCCAGACCGTCGGCCATCACCACGCAGACCTTGCGGGCCTTGGGCAGGGACAGGACGTTGCTGAACCCGGGGACTCCCAGGACGGCGGCGGCGCTGGACATCACCACCGAGAGATCGGCGGTGCCGTAGCGCGGCGGCGCGGGCAGCGGGTCGGCGGGTTCGAGTCGGGTGGGGCGGGCTGTGCTCACGCGGTTCAGCCCTGGTGGTGGCCGCGGACGAACCGTCCCGCAGGACGGGGAGCCCGCGATTCGGCCGCAGCGACCGGACGATGATCCAAGGCCGTGGTCGTGGTGGCCTGGCGCAGGGCACGGGCGAAGGACCGGGCGTCCTCGACGGCCTGGAGGCCATCGGCTTCGGCGCTGACCCGCAGCACCACGTCCTCCTTCTGCAGCGTCCCGGTGTACCCGTGGTCGGCTTCACATTGGGGGTCGGCACATCCTGCCGGGGCCAGATCGACGCGTTGTCCGCCGGACCAGGAGATGGCCAGGGTCAGTTCGCGGCTCTTGTCGCTGGTGCGGTAGTTCTGCGGCTGGTGGTAGACGAAGCTGAGCACCACCGAGGAGATCCTGCCGATCGGCACGGTCTCCGTGGAGACCTGGGCCATGACCTGGTCGCCGGCCACGTCCAGTTGCTGGTCGTCCACGTGCACGATGACCATGACCTCGGAGGTCAGCACCAGCACGGTGACATGGCGGTGGACCTCGGTGTGTTCGATATGGGTTTCGAGCTGGACCAGATGGGCCAGCGGCTCCATCCCATCCAGGGCGTCTTCAACGACGTCCGCGACGAGCTTCGGGTAGAACCCTGCTCGTTCCAAGGCACTGTGCAGATCACGGCCGGGGGCCGAAGTACGGGAGAACATCACCCCACTCTACCGGTGTCGGTGCCGTCGGCGGGCCGTGGCGGGGACGACGACGGCACCGGTCCGTCTCCCCCGGACCTAGCGCATGGCCCTCCGGGCGCTGTCCGTGCGCTGTGCGGGGTTGCCGATCCGCACATCGGCGGCGAGCACGGTGACCGATCCTTCGGAGACGAGCACCGGGTTGAACTCCATGAGCGCCACTTCCGGGTGGTCGTCCTTCAGGGTCGCCACCCGGTTGAGGAAGTCCTCCAGCCCCGGCACGTCCACCCGGGGGAAGCCCTGGTAGCCGAAGAGCTTATGTGAGGCGCGGGGGGTGCGCACGAAGTCCGAGAGGTCCGTGTCCGTCAGTGGCGGGATCGCGTGGGCCCAGTCGTCGAGCAGATTCACGGCATCCCCGGCCAGCCCGTAGGAGATCAGCGGCCCCAGCAGCGGGTCCTCCAAGGCCCGCACCACGCAGCCCTGGCCGGAGGCGGCCATCGTCTGGACCTCGAGGTCGTCGGCACCGTATTGGCGCAAGGTCTGCTGCATATGCCGGATGTTCTGGCGCAATGCCGTCTCGTCGGTGATGTTCAGCCGCACCCCGCCCAGATCCAGCCGGTGGCGCAGGTACTGGTCGGTGGCCTTCAAGGCCACCGGCCAGCCGATGCGGTGGGCGGCCTGGACGGCCTCCTGTTCGTCGCTGAACCGGACCGATTCCAGCACCCCGACGCCGTAGCATCCCAACAGTTCGACGGCGTCCTCCGTCGAGAGCGCCAGCAGTTCCGTGCCGTCCACGCGGTGCATGTATCCGGCCAGCAGCTCATCGGCCCGGTCCCTGTCGATTCCCGTGGATTCGACGTATTCGCCGAAGTCCCGACCCCGCCAATCGACGTAGCCGACCATTTCCGCCAGGGCCCCGATGGCGGTCCCCGGAGAAGCATAGGCGGGGACGGCATCCTGCCGGACCTCCACGGGCCCGGCCCCGTCCTGGTCCGGGGTGGCCTCCACCTCGGCGGTGCCCCCGGCTGGGACGGGGCCGGTCTGGATCAGGCCGACGGCGGGCTCCTGCGGATCCATGATGCCGGTGAAGGAGGCCAGTACCGGTTTGCCGGCCTCCCGGCCAGCGTCGAACAGGATCCGGGCCAGCTCGTGGTGGTCGATGCCCGGGGCGGGCAGGACCGCCAGGATCAGCGAGTGCACCTCGTCCCTGGCCAGCAGGGTCTGCAGCATCGTCCGGAGCCTAGGCAGGGCGCGGGAGGCCCCGTCGGTCAGGACCAGTTCGCATTCACGGGCGACGACCTCCAGATCGTGCTGTTCGGCGTTGTCCTCCACCACGCGGGAGAGCGCCCGCGAGTTGGCGACGATCGCCAGCCCGTTGCCGGCGGGCAGCGGCTGGGTGGCGAAGAGCTGGGCCAGGTCCATCAACAGTTCGTTGGAGGCCACGCGGATGGCCCCGGACTGGCGGAGCATCGCATCCACGGCGCCCAACGGGGCCTGGGTGGTGCGCACGGCATGGCCCGGGGGCAACCGCAGGCCCATGACATCGGATTTGGCCACGATGACCGGCTTCTTCCTCGCCAGTCGACGGGCGATGCGTGAGAACTTGCGGGGGTTGCCGAAGCTTTCTAGGAACAAGGCGACGGCGGTGGTTTCGGGATCGTCCTCCCAGAACTGCATGGCGTCGTTGCCGGAGACGTCGGCACGGTTTCCCGCCGAAACGATGCTGGAGACCCCGATGCCGCGGCGGCTGGCCGCCGAGTAGACGAGCACACCGATCGCCGCGGAATGGCTGAACAGCCCCAGGCCCCCGCGTCGGGGCATCCCCGGGGCCATGGAGGCATTGAAACTGACCGAAGGGGCCGTATTGACCAGTCCCAGCGAGGCCGGACCGATTAGCCGCATCCCGTTGCTGCGGGCCAACCGCACCAGCTCGCGCTGGCGTTGCATCGCTTCGGCCTGGTCTCCCGGGAAGGTCTCGGTCACCACGAGCAGACCGCGCACGCCGTGGGCCCCGCATTCGGCCACGACGGTTTCCAGTTCGGCCACCGGCACGGCGATCACCGCCAGATCCACGGTGCCGGGGATCTCAGAGAGGGAACCATGGGAGATCATGCCGGCAATTTCCAGGGCATCGGGGTTCACCGCGTGGACCGGCCCCGTGAAACCACCTTCGATGATGTTCTCCAGCAGCGTGTATCCCACGGTCCCCCACTGCCTGCTGGCGCCGATCACGGCCACCGAACGCGGGGCAAGCAGCCCGGCCAGGGACTGGGCCTCGGCCCGGTGTTCGCGTGATTCCATGACGGCCCGGGACTTCTCGGTCGGGTCGATGGGGAACTCCAGCATCACCACCCCGTCGTCGAACCGGCGTTTGACCTCGTAGCCTGCTTCGGCGAAGACCGTGAGCATCTTGCGGTTCTCGGGCAGCACTTCGGCACTGAATCGTTCGATCCCATTTTCACGGGCCGCAGCAGCCAGGTGTTCGAGCAGGATCGACCCGGCCCCCTTGCCCTGGGTGTTGTCGGCGATGTTGAAGGCCACCTCGGCCTCGCGGGGGTCATCGAGTCGGTCGTAGCGTCCGACCCCGATGATCTCGGAGCCACGCAGGACGATCATCGCGACCCGGTTCACGTGATCGACCTCGGTGAAGCGGGTCAGCTCGCGGTCGGTGAGCTTCGACTTGAACGTGAAGAACCGCAAGTAGATCGATGTCTCGGATTGTCCGGCGTGGAACCGTTGCAAAGCAGCGGCATCCGAGGGGCCGATGGGCCGCAAATGGGCCGTGGTCCCGTCGCGTAGGACGACATCGGCTTCCCAATGAGCCGGATATTCAGCATTTTCCACCTCGTGCACCATAGGCTTAGCCTACGGCCTTCGTGCGCGGATCCGTCGTGATCCGGCTTCCAGCGACGAGACTGCCCATTCGTGTGGCACCGTCCAGTCGCGCAGGCCCCACATCAGCACCGATTCGAGGAATCACAGACATGGCCCGCAGGCAGACACCGGAACCACCGCAGGACTTCATCGAGAACATCGTCGACATCGACGTGACCTCGGAGATGGAGGGGTCGTTCCTGGAGTACGCCTATTCGGTGATCTACTCCCGGGCCCTGCCCGATGCCCGTGACGGCCTCAAACCGGTCCAACGCCGCATCCTGTTCATGATGACCCAGATGGGTCTGCGCCCCGAGAAGGGCCATGTCAAGAGTGCGCGTGTGGTCGGGGAGGTCATGGGCAAGCTGCACCCGCACGGTGACACCGCCATCTACGACGCAATGGTGCGCATGGCCCAGCACTTCGCGTTGCGGTTGCCGTTGATCGACGGCCACGGCAACTTCGGTTCGCTCGACGACGGTCCGGCGGCCCCGCGGTACACGGAGGCCCGGCTGGATTCCCCGGCAGTGGCGATGACCGACCACCTCGACGAGGACGTCGTGGACTTCATCCCCAACTACGACAACCAGCTCCTTCAGCCGGAGGTGCTTCCGGCGGCCTTCCCGAACCTGCTGGTCAACGGAACCACCGGCATCGCCGTGGGCATGGCCACCAACATGGCCCCGCACAACCTCGGAGAGGTCATTGCCGCCGCCCGCCACCTGGTGGAGAACCCCGAAGCGACTCTGGCCGAACTGATGAAGTTCGTCCCCGGGCCGGACCTGCCCAGCGGCGGGGAGATCATCGGGCTCGAAGGCATCCACGACGCCTACACGAACGGGCGCGGCTCCTTCAAGACCCGGGCCAAGGTCGAGCTCGAGCAGATCAGCGCCCGACGCAGTGGCCTGATCGTCACCGAGCTGCCCTATATGGTCGGTCCGGAGAAGGTCATCCAGAAGATCAAGGATGCCGTCACCGCCAAGAAACTGGTCGGGGTCTCCGATGTCATCGACCTCACCGACCGCAAGAACGGCATGCGTCTGGTCATCGAACTGAAGAACGGCTTCAACCCCAATGCCGTCCTCCAGCAGCTGTACAAGTACACGCCGATGGAGGATTCCTTCGGCATCAACAACGTCGCTCTGGTCGACGGCCAGCCCCGCACCCTGGGGTTGCGCGAACTGCTCCAGGTCTACGTCGGACACCGCCTTTCGGTGGTCACCCGTCGGACCGCCTTCCGTCTAGGCAGGAAGAAGGACCGGCTGCATCTGGTCGAGGGGCTGCTTATTGCCATCGTCGACATCGACGAGGTCATCCAGATCATCCGCAACTCGGACGAAACCGCGGTGGCCCGCCAACGGTTGATGACCATCTACGACCTCTCGGAGATCCAGGCCAACCACATCCTGGAGCTGCGCCTGCGCCAGCTGACCAAGTACTCGCAGATCGAGCTCGAGAAGGAGCGCGACGAACTCCAGCGCGAGATCGAACGGCTCAGCGCGATCCTCGCCTCGGACGAACTGCTGCGCGGCCTGGTCTCCAGCGAACTGGCCGAGGTCTCCGAGCGCTATGCCACCCCGCGCCGCACCCGCCTGTTGAAGTCGGCCACGGCGGCCCCGTTGAAGGGCACCACGATGCCCGCGCCCGCGTCCACCAGCGCCAAGGCACCCTTGACCCTCGAGATCGCCGACGACCCCTGCTGGGCGATCCTCTCCGCCTCGGGCCGGCTGGCCCGCACCACGACCCGTGATCCGCTGCCCACCGATGGCTCCCGGGTCAAGCACGATGTGCTGGCCTCGCTGCTGCCGGCGACCGCCCGGGGGGAGATCGGGGCCGTCACCTCCGCCGGGCGCATGTTGCGCCTGCAGGTCCTCGACATCCCGGTCCTTCCGGCCACCACCTCGTTCCCGCAGCTGAACGACGGGGTCCCGGTCGCCGAATTCATTTCACTGGCCAAGGGCGAGACCGTGATCGGACTGGTGCCGCTGAACGAGGTCCTGGCCTTGGGGACGGCCCGCGGCGTGGTCAAACGGGTCACCCCCGACTACCCGCTGAACCGTGACGAGTTCGAAGCGGTCTCGCTCAAACCCGGGGACCGGGTCATCGGCGTCTGCGTTCCGGGGGAAGACGACGATCTGGTCTTCGTTTCGGCCCAGGCCCGGTTGTTGCGCTATCCGGCATCCGCCGTGCGCGCCCAGGGACGCACGGCCGGCGGAATGGCGGGAATCAAGCTCGTTGACGGTGACCAGGCCATCTTCTTCGGTGCGGCGGATCCCGCGGACGATTCGGCGGTCGTGGTCACCATTGCCGCGGCGGGGGCCACCCTGCCCGGAACCGAGGCCGGAACCGTGAAGGTCACCCCGCTCTCCGAATACCCGGCCAAGGGTCGTGGCACCGGCGGGGTGCGGGCCCACCGCTTCCTCAAGGGCGAAAGCGTGTTGGCCCTGGCGTGGGCCGGTCATGGCCCGGCCCGGGCCGCGTCGGCGGCCGGGGTCTCCCGGGCGCTGCCCCTGGAACACGGCCGCCGTGATGGTTCGGGGGTTCCCCTGTCGAGCAAGGTCGACGCCCTCGGTGGGGCCCCGATCGCCCCCGAGGCCGTGGGCGAACCCGCACCGCCGATCGAGCGCTCCGGCGAGAACACTGCCGGCGGCACCGGCCCCGCGCCGGAGGCCGCCCCGACACCGAGACGCCGCAGCACCTCCACCTCCCGACCGGCGGCGGGTCGCCGCGGCAAGGCGGGCCCCGAAGAGCCGGTCGGAGACTTCCTGCCGGGCTTCGATGCGGAGCAGCCCCAGCGCGCCCCGCTGGCGGCCCCGGAAGAGGATAGCGTCCCCTTCGCCGATTCGGCGGTCGTGGAGGTCGAAGGCGGCGGCACGACGCCGGTGGACCCCTAGTCGTACTGCCCTGCCGGCCGCGACCCCCGCCGGTGCCGGTGCCGGGGATTCACCGCTCAGGACCGCAACGGCGACACCATTGCCCCGCCGCCCAGATCCAGGACCGTATCGGCGCCGGCGGCCATCGCCGTATCGTGGGTGACCATGACCACGGCCATTCCCGAGAGGGCTTCACGTAGATCGGCGATCAGTTCCAGGGCCTCGCCCTGGCCCAGATGCGCCGTCGGTTCATCGAGCAGGACGGCGTCCGCCCGGGCCACCAGGGCCCTGGCCACCGCGAGTCGTTGACGTTGTCCCCCGGAGAGCCGGTGTCCCCCGCTGCCGATCCGGGTCGCCAGCCCCTGGCCCTGCTGGGCGAACCAGGTTCCGAGCCCGACCCGGTGGAGCGCCGCGTGGAGTTCGGCATCGGTCGCTGGATCGTGGGCGGCACGGCCCAGCGAGAGGTTGTTCCGCAGGCTTGAATCGAAGAGGTGGGCTTCCTGCGGGCACCACGTGATCCGTCCCAGCAGGGGTGCGGCGTGCTCCGGCTCCCTCCAGGGGTCCAGGACCCTGCCGGATCCATCCTCCAGCCGGAAGGCTCCATGCGAGGGCCGGACCAGTCCCAACAGGACGGCCAGCAGACTGGATTTACCCGATCCCGAGGGGCCGGTGATCGCCAACCAGCCGCCCCGTTCGACCCGTGCCGAAATCTGTTCCACCACCGCGGTGGTGCCCGTCCAGGTCACCGAGACCCGGTCCAGTTGAAGTGATTCCACCCGTGCCTTGCCGCCGTCGCATCCGGCGTCGTTCACGGCGACTTCGGACGCCGAGGCCGGAAGCGGTGCCGGGGCGTCGTCGTCCTCCGGGAGCAGGATCCGGCCGACGGCATCGAGCCGGTCGCCGAAGAGCGGCAATTTCGAGGCGGCCTCGGAGGCATTGGCGAAGGGTTCGTTCAGGCTCAGCGCGAGCAAGGCCACCACCGCCAGAAGGGCCGCGGCGTCTGCTCCCGCTGCCCCGCCGGCACCGGCGACCAGTAGGCATCCGAGCGCCGCCAGCCCGGAGGTGAGCACGGCGATGGCCTCGCCGAGTCCCGTCCCCATGGCGGCCCTGAGCAGTGTGGTGGAGGCCTGGCGGTCGCGGCGGGTGAAGCCGGTGGCCGCCCGGGTGGCGACCCCGTTGGCCCGCAGGTCCGCTGCGGCGGTGAAGAGCGTGGAGATCCGGCCGGTCGCCCAACTGCGGTGCCGGGCGGCCTCGACGGCCGAGCCGCGTTCGATGCGGACCGCCAACCAGGGTCCGAGCAGGAAGCCCAGCACCCCGGCGCCCAGAAAGATCACCGTGGTCGAGGGGAAGACCAGGGCCGCGGTGATCAGGGAACCGAGCCAGGCCAGGATCGCTGCCGGCAAGGGGACCAGGACCCGGGGGGCTGCATCACGCAATTCGTCGACGTCGGCCACCAGGTGCCTCAGCGCGTCCCCCGAACGGGTCAGCTTCCCCCAGCCGGCCGGGCGGTCGGACAGGGCGTCCCAGAGGCGGGCGCGCAGCGTCGTCGCCCAGTCAAGGACCGCCCGGTGCACGGCCAGCTGTTGGGCGTAGCGCAGGACGGCCCGGCCCAATCCGAAAAAGCGCACCCCGACGATGGCGACCATGAGCACCATCATGGGCGGCTGGGTGCTGGCATTGACGATCAGCCACCCCGAGACCGCGGTCAGGGCGGCTCCGGAAAGCACCGAGGCCGTGGCCAGCAGTATTCCGCCGGCCATTCCCGAACGCCACCACCTGATCGAGCGCAGCAGCCCCCGGCGGGCGGGCCATGCGGAGGCGGGGGCCGGGGTGGCCCCTTCAGCGGTCTCGGGTGTCGCCGGGCCGGGCGGCAGCGCGACGGAAGCCTGTGTTGCCGGCAGGTCCCCTCGGATTTCCCGAGGGGCCTGGAGCTGCCCGGCGGCTGGTGTCGGCCGCAGCATCGCGGCCAGTTCACGGTCGTGGGTGGCGACGACGAGCGTCACCTCATCAACGAGACCTGCCAGCGCGCTCCTGACGGCTGCGGCGCTCACCTCATCCAGGTGGGCCGTCGGCTCGTCGGCCAACAACACGCAGGCTCCGGCGCACCGGATGCGCAGCAGCGCCCGGGCCACCGCGATGCGGCGGAGTTCCCCGGGACTGAGCCGCTCCAGCGGCAGGGTGGCCAGATGTCCCGCCCGCACGTCCTGAAGCACCCGGGTCAGTTCCGTGGGGGCGGCGTCCGGCGCGTAGAGCCGTAGTTCGGCGGTGGCCGTGGGCTCGGTGAACCGGGGGTGCTGGCCGATCCAGGCGGTGCGGGCCGCCCCCGGGACCTCGATCACCCCAGCCACCTCGGCATCGGCGGGAAGCACTCCCGCCAGGGCATGCAGCAAGGTGGTCTTCCCGCTCCCCGAGGGACCGTCCAGGACGGTTCGTTCGCCGGGAGCCACCGTGAGTTCCTCCCGTGAGAGGGCCGGGGCCTGCGCGCCGGCATATCGGACGACCAGGTCGTGCACGCGCAGCCCGACGGGGCCCGGCTCCTCGTCGGCCCCCTCCGGGTCCTCGGCGGCGGGCCGGGGCCCCTCGAGGTCCTCCCCCAGCAGGTCCTCGGCCCGGCGGAGGGCCTCCAGACCGTCTTCGGAGGCGTGGAAGGCGGCGCCGACGGAGCGCAACGGCAGGAAGACCTCAGGGGCGAGGATCAAGGCCAGCAGTCCCACGTCGAGTCCCAGCTGCCCGTAGACGAGCCGCACCCCGATGAACACGGCCACGACGGCCACGGAGATCATCGCGATCAGTTCCAGCGCAAACCCGGACAGGAAGGCGGTACGCAACGTGGACATCGTGCTTTCCCGGTAGCGACGCGATACCGCGGTGAGTCCCTGCCGTCGTTCGGCCGAACGACGCAACCCGATCAGTGCCGGCAGGCCCTGGGCCAGTTCGGCGAGCTGGTTGGACAAGGCATCCAGCCCCGCGGCGGCATGGGCCACCCGGTCCTGGGTATGCAGCCCGATCAAGGCCATGAACACCGGCACCAGGGGCACGGTGAGCACCAGGATGAGGGCACTGACCCAGTCTGCGGCCAGGATGCGGGCCCCGATGAAGACCGGCACGACGGCAGCGCCCACCAAAGCGGGCAGGAACGTCGTGTAGTACTCGTCCAGGCCGTCGAGCCCGCGCGTGGCCAAGGCGGCCACGGCACCGGGCCCGTTCGGCGCATCGGCGCCTCCCGGACGGGTCCTTCCGGTCAGTTCGGCGGCGACCAGACGGTGGCGCAGGCGTTCCTTCGTGCCCCGGGCGGTCCGCTGCGCGGCATGGGTCATGCCCCAGGTGGCTGCGGCGCGCAGCAGCACCCCGAGTGCCCCGAGCAGGCAGAGGGGAGCCAGGGAACCGGCCAGGTCCAGGACGGTCCCCGGGTGGGAGCCGACGGTGCCGTCGGCCACCGCGGTGATTCCGGTGGCCAGTGCCTGCCCCAGCAGGATCAGGCCCACGGCCTTCACGGCGGCCAGGGCGGCCAGCAGCACCAGCTGCCCGCGCGGGACCTCGCGCAGCCCCTGGTGGGGACCGCCGGCAGGCGTCGTCATACGGGTCATCTCGGTCCTAGACCACCGGGGTCACGGTATGGGCGTCGGGAATGTGTTTCTCGGAGACCCGTTGGCGGAACACCCAGTACGACCAGCCCTGGTAGAGCAGCACCAGCGGGATACCGAAGGCCGCGATGATGCTCATCAGTCCCAGCGTGTATTCGCTCGAGGAGGCGTTGGCGACGGTCAGGCTGAACGCGGGGTCGATCGTCGAGGGCAGGACCACGGGGAAGACCGCCACGAAGATCGCGGAGACCCCGGCCACCAGGAAGGCCCCCGAGAAGGCGAAGGACCACCCTTCGGCGCCACGCCGGTTGGCCAGCCATCCGGCGACGCCCCCCACGACGGCGAGGACCAGCAGACCCAGCGGGACCACCTGGCCGGTCGGCACGACCACCAGGATCGCCCAAAGGGCCATCGGCGCCAGGGCCACCGGCAGCCATCGGCCGATGATCCGGCGGGCCCTCCCCCGTAGTTCACCGTCGGTCTTGAGTCCGACGAAGGCCAGCGCATGGATCAGCGAGAAGGCGACGACGGCCAGGCCCCCCAGGACGGCGTACCCGGTGAACCAGGCAAAGGCCCCGCCCACGCGATCGCCGTTGGCGTCCAAGGGAAGCCCCGTGGTCGTCAGGGCGAGCATCGCCCCCACCCCGAAGGCCGCGGTGAAGGAGCCGAGGCTGATGGCCCAGTCCCAGAGGTTCCTGGTGGACTGGCGATGGGCCTTGCCACGGTATTCGAAGGCCACCGCACGGAAGATCAACGCCACCAGGACCAGGACCAGGGGCACGTACAGGGCGGAGAACAGCGAGGCGTACCACATCGGGAAGGCAGCAAACGTCGCGGCTCCGGCGGTGATCAGCCAGACCTCGTTGCCGTCCCAGACGGGACCGACCGTGTTCAGCAGGACCCGCCGCTGCCGTTCGTTGCGGGCCAGCAGTTTCATCAGCATGCCCACCCCGAGGTCGAAGCCCTCGAGGAAGAGGTAGCCGGCCCAGAACACGGCAATGATCACGAACCAGAGTGTCGGGAGGAATTCCATCATCAATCCTTAGATCGTTTCCGCAGGACGGATCAGTACGCGAAGGCGAGGACGTCGCCGTCGCCGGGCGGGGTGTCGTCGTCGTCCTCCCCTGGTGGTGGGGCCGTCAATTCGGGCATGGCCGCCGGTACCCCGCCGCGCACGTAGCGCACGATCATCTTGACCTCGACGATCGCCAGCACCCCGTAGACGGCCGTGAGGGCGATGAGCGAGAAGAGCATTTCGGCGGCAGAGACCCCCGGGGAGACGGCCGCGGCGGTATACATGAAGACCTGGTCCACCGAGCCGTCCATGGTCGGGTTCGGTGCCACGACGAAGGGCTGGCGCCCCATCTCGGTGAAGATCCAGCCCGCCGAGTTGGCTCCGAAAGGGGCCAGGATGCCGAAGACCGCCAGCCGGGAAATCCATTTGTTCTCCGGCACGGTGCCTTTGCGCACCACCCACAGGGCGACCAGGGCCGCCACCGCCGCGATGCCACCGAAGGTGATCATGAGCCGGAAGCCCCAGTAGGTGACCTCCATCAGGGGCAGGTAGTTGATCTCCTGCCCGGCCCGGTCCCCGTACATCGGGTCGTCGGGCAGGTGGGTCCCGTATTTCTCCTGGTACTGCGGCAGCAGGGTGTTCACCCCGGGGATCTCGGTGGTGAAGTCGTCGTTCGCGAGGAAGGAGAGCAGTCCCGGCAGTTCGAAGACCGCCACGACGTCGTCGCAGGTGGTGGCCCCTCCGCCCCCGAGGTTGCCGATGGTCAGCACGGAAAAGCCGGTGCCGTCGTGGCAGGCGGCTTCGGCAGCGGCCATCTTCATGGGTTGCTGCTTGAACATCAGCTGGGCCTGGGCGTGCCCGGAGAAGGCCACCCCGGCAAAGGCAACCATCGCCACGACCGCGCCGATGCGCAGCGATTTGAGCCACACCGCGTGGTCCAGCTTGTCCCGGCCTGCACCATGGGAGGTGTCCTGGCCGACGATGACGTATCCCTGGGCATCCACGGTGTCGATGCCCGCCTTGCGGCGCCGGTAGAGGTGGAACCAGGCGATGCCGATCAGGAACCCACCCGCCACGGCGAAGGCCCCGAAGATGGTGTGCGGGAAGGTGACCAGGGCGGTGCTGTTGGTGAAAACGGCCCACGCGTCGGTCATGACCGGGCGTCCATCGACCATTTCGACACCGACCGGGTGCTGCATCCAGGAGTTGGCCACCAGGATGAAATAGGCGGAGAGGACCGAGGCCAGGGTGGCCATCCAGATACAGCCGAGGTGCAGCAGTTTCGGTAGTCGTTGCCAGCCGAAGATCCACAGTCCCAGGAAGGTGGATTCAACAAAGAAGGCCAGCAGGGACTCCATGGCCAGCGGCGCCCCGAAGACATCACCGACGAATCGGGAGTACTCGCTCCAGGCCATGCCGAACTGGAACTCCTGGACCAGACCGGTGGCCACCCCCATGATGAAGTTGATCAGGAACAGCTTGCCCCAGAACTTCGTCATCCGCAGGTACACGTCCCGGCCGGTGCGCACCCACATGGTTTGCAGGACCGCCACGAGGATGCCCAGTCCGATGGTCAACGGCACCATCAGGAAGTGGTAGACCGTGGTGATGCCGAATTGCCAGCGGGCAATTTCAAGGGGGTCCATGAACAACCTTCCAAACCCTGCGGACGTCCCGGGAGAGCCCCCGAGACGTTTTCTACGCTTTGTAGAATACCCGATTTTCTACGCCATGTAGAACCTGGACGGAAATCAGGGTAGATTGGTATCAGCGCAGCGGACCGGAGGATGAACAGACTCCACCGACGTGAACCCTGCGTAGACCTGGTTGGGCTAGATAAGGAAGATCATTGGCAACTCTCGGCGACCTCGAACGCTCGGTGATGGATCTGCTGTGGGACGGTGCCGAAGCGCAGACGGCCAACGACCTTCGTGACAAGCTGGCGCAGGCCCACAGCAACGACGGCAAGGAACTGGCGGTGACCACGGTGTTGACCGTGCTGGCCCGGCTGGAGAAGAAACAGCTCGTCACCCGTGAACGCGATACCCGGCCGCACCGCTACCGCGCGGTCACCAGCCGCGAGGAACACACGGTGGAACTCATGAACGAGGCCATGGGCAACGTCATGGACCGTGAAGCCGTGCTGGCCCGTTTCATCGGTGGCATCTCCCCCGTCGAACTGGCTTCCCTGCGACGCATCCTCGATGACGGAGCCAACGCCTAGCGGCGCCACCGCCGCTCCCCGGCTACGATGCTGACAGCCTCCTATCTCCTGCTCGGCCTCGCCATCATCCTGGCGTGGCCGGCCCCGATAGTGCTCTCACGCGCCCATTGGACCTCCCGGTCCCCCTTCACCGCCCTGCTGCTCTGGCAGGCCATCGCCCTGGCCGGCGGTCTGTCGATGATCGGGGCCTTCCTCGTCTGGGGACTCTCCCCCCTGGGCGACAACCTCCTGTCGGCCCTCTCGGGATTCCGCGGCATCCTGGCCGGGGAACCGGGCGCCGCCCTGCTGACGGTCGTCCACGTCTTTGCCCTGAGCACCGCCTTGCTGCTCGGCGCCCACCTCGTCTTCACCTTGCTGTTGACCGCCTATAAGGTCACCCGCCAGCGGGCCCGCCACCGCCGCCTGCTGGCCCTGCTCAGCGGTCCATCCGCCTCGATCCCCGGCACCGTCGTCGTCGAGCACCAGGCACCGGTGGCCTACTGCCTGCCCGGATTCAACGGCTCCCTCACGGTCCTTTCCCGGGGACTGCTCGACTCGCTCGACGAAGAGGGCCTGCGCGGGGTGGTCGCCCACGAACGGGCCCACCTGGATCAGCGTCATGATCTGCTGGTCCTGGCCTTCGAATCCTGGAACCAGGCGCTGCCCTGGCTGCCGACCTCCCGGCTGGCACGTCTGGCCGTCCAGGAACTGATCGAAATGCTGGCCGACGACGCCGCCTTGGAACAGGTGTCCCGCGATGATCTGCTGCGCTCCCTGGTTGCCGTGTCCTCGGGCATGGACCCTTCCCCGGTGGGGGCCGTCGAGGCGCGGCTCGGCGATGCCGTGGAAACCGACCGGCCCCACGGAACGGGGGCCCGGGAATCGGCCGCCGGGCCCGGACGCGCCGCGGCGGTGCCCCCGAGCCAACTCTCCTCGTTGCGGCTGCGCCGGCTGCTCAGCCCGGTCGGGGAACTCCCCGCCTCCGGGCGGGCAACGGTCATGGCCACCGCCGTACTGCTGGTGCTCGTCCCGACCCTGGCCCTGGTGGCCCCGGGTCTGCTGAACTGATTGGCGCCGATCAGGCGTCGATGTTCTCCATGTCGAGGCGTTCCGCGCCGGCAATGATGAACTCCTTGCGCGGCGCCACATCACTGCCCATCAGCAGATCGAAGACCTGCTCGGCCCGCTCCGCGTCGGCGATGTTCACCCGGCGTAGCATGCGGTGGCGCGGATCCATCGTCGTTTCGGCCAACTGCTCGGCATCCATCTCACCCAGACCCTTATAACGCTGGATGGGTTCCTTGTACTTCTTGCCCTTAGCCTCGAGCTGGGCCAGAACCGTGTGGAGCTCGTTCTCCGAATACGTGTAGAGCATCTCATTGGGCTTGGTCCCGGAGTGGATGACCTCCACGCGGTGCAGCGGCGGCACCGCGGCATAGACCCTGCCATGCTCGACCATCGGGCGCATGTACCGGAAGAACAAGGTCAGCAGCAAGGTACGGATGTGGGCGCCGTCGACATCGGCATCGGTCATCAGGACGACCTTGCCGTACCGGGCGGCGGAGATATCGAAACTCCTCCCGGATCCGGCCCCCACGACCTGGATCAGGGCCGCACATTCGGCGTTGGAGAGCATGTCCCCCACCGAGGCCTTCTGGACGTTGAGGATCTTGCCCCGGATGGGGAGCAGGGCCTGGAAGTCCGAGGAGCGGGCCAGTTTGGCGGTGCCGAGCGCCGAATCGCCCTCGACGATGAACAGTTCGGAACGCCCCACGTCATCACTGCGGCAATCAGCCAGTTTCGTCGGCAACGACGAGGTCTCCAACGCGCTCTTGCGCCGCTGGGTCTCCTTGTGGACCCGGGCCGAGATCCGGGACTTCATCTCGTTGACGACCTTCTCCAACACGGCCCCGGACTGCTGCTTATCGGCCCGCGCCGAGGAGGTTAGCCGTGCCCCGAGTTGCTTTTCCACGACCCGGGAAACGATCTGGCGCACCGCCGAGGTCCCCAGGATCTCCTTCGTTTGCCCCTCGAACTGGGGTTCGGCCAGACGCACGGTCAAGACGGCCGTCATCCCCGCGGTCACATCGTCCTTCTCGATCTTGTCGTTACCGGCCTTCAGCTTGCGGGCGTTGGACTCGATCACCTTGCGGAAGGTCTTCAGCAGGGCCTGCTCGAACCCGGTCTGGTGGGTGCCGCCCTTGGGCGTGGCGATGATGTTCACGAAGGAACGCACCGTGGTGTCGTAGCCGATTCCCCAACGCAGGGCGACATCGACCTCGCAGGAGCGTTCGACCTCCATGACTTTGCTGTGTCCGGCGTCGTCGAGCACGGGCACCGTTTCCTTGAAGCTCCCGCTGCCTTGGATGCGCCAGATGTCGGTGACGGCCGGATCGTTGGCCAGGTAGTCGACGAATTCCGAGATGCCGCCGTCGTGATGGAACACCTCCTGGATCGGCCCGTCCTCACCGGCGGTTCCCGCGAGCTTGCGTTCATCGCGCAGGGTCAGCCGCAGGCCCGGCACCAGGAACGCCGTCTGACGGGCGCGCGCCTCGAGTTCCTCGTAGGAGAACTTGGCGTCGGAGATGAAGATCTGTTCGTCCGCCCAGTAGCGGATGCGGGTTCCGGTGACCCCGCGCTTGGCCTTGCCCACGACGTCGAGTTCGGAGTTTTCCACGAACGGTTCGAAAGGTGCTTCAGGCCTGGGTTTCCCGGTGTCCTTGAAACGTCCCGGCTCCCCGCGGCGGAATTGCATCTGATAGGTCTTCCCGCCACGGTCCACCTGGACATCCAGACGTCCGGACAGGGCGTTGACCACGCTGGCACCCACGCCGTGGAGGCCGCCGGAGGCGGTGTAGGAGCCGCCACCGAACTTTCCGCCGGCGTGGAGTTTGGTGAAGACGACTTCGACGCCGGTCAGCCCGGTCTTGGGTTCGACGTCCACGGGAATGCCCCGGCCATCGTCATGGATCTCAACTGAACCGTCCGCGTGGAGCACGATGGTGATGCTCTGGCCGAATCCGCCCAACGCCTCGTCCACGGAGTTGTCGATGATCTCCCAGAGGCAATGCATGAGGCCCCGCGAATCGGTGGAGCCGACATACATGCCCGGACGTTTGCGGACCGCTTCGAGGCCTTCGAGCACGGAGAGGTGGCGTGCGTTGTACTGAGAACTCGGTGCCACGGGGAACGTGCTCCTTGTTGACGATGGAATGGGGACCAATTCCACGGTAGTCCCCGCCTCCGGCATTTCACGGTTCCCGCGCCGTTGCTGCTTTTCGACGGTCGATCAGGGCGTGTTCCACGACACGCCCATGCCTCCAATACCCCCCGAACGCTACGCGGTGAGCGAAAGTCGAGTCATGACGGGATGAATCACCGCCGTAACTGGTTGTATTGGGTACACGAGATCTAAGGAGGTCACCATGACGCCAACATCAGTGGCAACACGCGGACTGTCCGCACTCGACCGCTGCGACCGCTGCGGAGCACAGGCCTATGTGCGGGCGGTTCTTCAGACCTCTGGCGGAGAGCTGCTCTTCTGCGGCCACCACGCACGCGACGTCGAGGCCAAGCTGCGGCCCATGACCGCCGAGTGGCAGGACGAAACCGACAAACTTCATGAAAAGCCGGTCTACGACGACGAGGACTGATCCTCGATCGACAGGCCCCTTGGGGGCCTGAAGACTGCTGAAGCGGGAACCGTGAACACACGGTTCCCGCTTTTTGTCTGCGCTGATTCGTTTCGGCGCGCGCCCCTTGTCATGGGGCAGCACCCCACCGCCTGCGAGGAAGCGCCCCTGGAAACACCACAGGCCGGCACCCCGTGGCAGGGGTGCCGGCCTGTGGCTCCGGGTCGGCTCGCCGACGCTCCGGTCTAGTCCAGGTAGTCCCGCAGGACCTGCGACCGGGACGGGTGGCGCAGCTTGGACATCGTCTTGGACTCGATCTGACGGATCCGCTCCCGCGTGACGCCATAGACCTTGCCGATTTCATCCAGCGTCTTCGGCTGGCCATCGGTCAGCCCGAAACGCATCGCCACCACGCCGGCTTCGCGCTCGGACAATGTGTCCAGCACGGAGTGCAGCTGTTCCTGCAGGAGCGTGAAGCTCACGGCATCGGCCGGGACCACGGCTTCGGAGTCCTCGATGAGGTCCCCGAACTCGGAGTCGCCGTCCTCGCCCAACGGGGTATGCAGGGAAATCGGTTCACGACCGTACTTCTGGACCTCGACGACCTTCTCGGGGGTCATATCGAGTTCCTTGGCCAACTCATCAGGAGTCGGTTCGCGCCCGAGGTCCTGCAGCATCTGACGCTGGACGCGGGCCAACTTGTTGATGACCTCAACCATGTGGACCGGGATGCGGATGGTCCGCGCCTGGTCTGCCATGGCACGGGTGATCGCCTGACGGATCCACCAGGTGGCATAGGTCGAGAACTTGAAGCCCTTGGTGTAGTCGAATTTCTCGACCGCACGGATCAGCCCCAGGTTGCCTTCCTGGATCAGGTCCAGGAAGAGCATGCCACGACCGGTGTAGCGCTTGGCCAGCGAGACGACCAGGCGCAGGTTGGCTTCGAGCAAGTGGTTCTTGGCGATCTTGCCGTCATGGACCACCTGTTCCAGGTCCCAGCGCAGGCGCTTGGGCAGGTCGTCGCCGGCCTTGAGCTTCTCGGTGGCGTAGAGACCCGCCTCGATCCGCAGGGCGAGGTCCACTTCCTGTTCGGCATTGAGCAGGGCGACCTTGCCGATCTGCTTCAGGTAGTCCTTCACCGGGTCGGCGGTCGCACCGGCGACCAACACCTGCTGCTGCGGGGCATCGTCGTCATCGCTGGTGATGATGAAACCGCGCGCCTCGTCTTCGCGGGCTGCCGGATCGGCGGGGGCCCCCGATTTTTCACTGTCGGGCTTGGCTGTTACCTCGCCCTCCTCCTCGGCCTCCGGCTCCGCCGCCACCGGTTCGGTGGGCTCGGCTGCTGCCTGGGCCGCCTTCTTGGCCTTGTTCTTGGCGCGCGTCTGAGCGGCCTTCTGCTGAGGCGTCAACTCATCCGTCTCATCGGCTGTATCCACTGCACCCGCTGCGGCTGCGGGCTTCTTGCCCCGGCTGGTGGTGGCCTGAGAGCTTGATTTGGAAGCTGGCACGAATAACCTTTCTCACGGATCGACCGCGGCGCCACCTGACGGGTAACACCACTATGACCCTGTCAAGTCCGGGTTCCGCCACATGGGCGGATCCGAATGAAGGGTCCAGTGGGTGCAACGCCTGCATTCGGCCTTTTGTTCCCGTCTCCGAAAGTGGACGACGGGCGGGACAGTGGCTACCGTCCCCAAGGACACGGACCCAACCGGGTCTGCGGTTAATAGTGTCTCACGTTTCGAGCCCACGCTCGTCATTGGCCGGCCTCGAGACAGCCCGCCCAGGCGGTTTCCCGGTTGGTGGCCCACCGGGGCAACCGCCCCCGGGAAAGGAAGGCGTCCAGCAAGGCGGCCAAACGGTAATCGGGCTCCTCCGAGCGGCAGGTGGCAATGAGGGCATGGGCCCCGCTGCTGTGCCCCTTGGCCCATTCAACCCAGCCCAGGATGCACAGCAGGGCCCACCGGTCCCGCCCCCTTGCCGCCGGTAGTATTCCCCGGCCCACCTCCCATAGGTGCTCCAGGCCCTCCCAGTGGGGCGCCTGGTCCGAGTTGCCCAACATGAATTCACCCAGTTCACGCAACTCGACGTTGGCCCGGGCGTTGCGCAGCCTGCCCACCAGGGCGTTCCGCGCCGCGGTTCCCGAACTTCCGGCGGCGAACGGCAGTGCGTCCCGCACCAGATCGGTCCCCAGGGATGCCAACAGTGCCCCGGTGTCCGAGGGGTTCGACTTCAATTCGGCCACCAGCCCCCGGGGCTCCTGGTCCAGGGCCGCACACCATCGTTCAAGGCCGCGCAGGGATTCCCGCCACCCGCCGCCGGCACTGCGGTGTTCTTCAACCACCTCACGCACCGCCTCCAGCCCGGGCCACGAAGCTGTCCCCGTCCCGTCCCACGGTTGGGACACGGGGCTGCTCCCCCGCAGGACCATGTCCAGATGTGTCTCCGAAAGCAGGACGGATTCGATCGGCCGCCCCGACGTAGGACAGCAGTCCGGTTCCGCGCAGAAGTAGGACCACCAGCGTCCGCAGCCGACCAGCCAGGCATCAGGGATCCGGTATCCGCGGCGCTGAAGCTGCGTGGCCACCACATCGGTGAAATCCCGGTACGGGAGCATCTTTCCGTCCGCATGGGCCAGTTCCGAATACACCACCAGGCAGGCGCCATCCGCCTCGGGGGCCGCCCGCAGATAGTCGGCCAGCTGCCGGGTGAATGCCCGCGCCGCCATCATGCCGGGGCCCGGGGCCGGGAGGTCCACCCGCAGCGTGGCTTCCAAGGCTTTATCCCGCATGATCAGCACCACCAGGCTTTCGCGCGGATGGAATCCGAGCAGATGGGGTACGAGCGAGATGACGCCTTCGGCGTCACTGACGGAGAGTTGTCCCGGTGAGCTGTTCATAACCCCACCGTGTCCCCTGCCGTGCGTGGCGTCCGAGGCTGGGCCGTTGACTTGTGGAGCAACCGGCCCCGACGGCGCCGGGCAGCTCCCGGTGAGGGGTCCGTGGCAGCTGCCGTTCAGATGCGGGGCCGCCGGCCGCGGCGCCACCGCCGTTCCGAGAAGGCCTGCCGGAGGGGGACGACCACCACCCCGTGATGGGCCAAATCGTCCCGGGCCTTGCGGCGGGTGACGAGGATGCCGATGGCGCCCGCCGCCAGGGGGATGAATTGGAACGCCATCGCCCAACGGAAGGCATCGAGGTTGTAGAGATCCCCCCGGCCGCCCGCGGCCGCGAACTGCAGGTCGAGGATGAGCCCGATGAAATACACGCTGATCAGCGCCGCGGTGAATCCGCCGACATTGACGATGCCCGTGGCGGTTCCGATGCTCTGAGGGGTGTTGAAGGTCCGGGCGAAATCAAAGCCGATCATCGATCCCGGTCCACCGATCGCCAGCAGGGTCAACAACACGACCAGCAGGCTCAGCGGTGCCGGTCCGGGCCAGAGCAGGACGGTGGCCCACGCAGCCGAGATCAGGATGATGATCCCCAACGCCAACGTCGACCGCCGCAGGGGATGCCGCGCCACGATGGCCCCGAACAACGGCCCGAAAACCAGCGAGACCAGGACGAAGATCGTCATCAGTCCCGACGCCGCGGCCGGCTCCAGGCCCTGACCGGAGACCAGAAAGGGGTACCCCCAGGCGAGCAGGAAGACGTTGGAGGTGAATTGCAGGCCGAAGTGCGTCCAGAACCCCAACCGTGTCCCCGGCTGGCGCCAGGCCTCCCCCAGGACGGCCAAGGATTTCGGAGCGGGTCCGGGGGGCAGCGGCGCGCTTCCGGCCGGCTGGTCCCGCACGACGGCCAGGGAGAGGACGAAAGCCAGGACGCACAGCGCGGCCAGTGAGAGGAACGAGGTCGTCCATCCGGCCCAATGCAGCAGGGCCACGAAGGGCACCAGGCTGAGCAGTTGCCCCAACTGGCCGACCATGCCGGTGAACTGGGTGAGCATCGGGACGCGATAGCCCGGAAACCAGGCCGAGATGAGGCGGATGACCGATACGAAGGTCATCGCATCGCCGGCGCCCACGAAGAAGCGCCCGACCAATCCTGCGGGAACGGAGGTGGCCAGGGCCAGCAACATCTGTCCCACGCCCATCAGGACGGCACCGAAGATGATGAGCCGCCGTGAACCGAACTTGTCGATCAGCATGCCCACCGGGATCTGCAAACCGGCATAGACCACGAGCTGGACGACACTGAACATCCCCAGGATCGAGGCACTGGCATCGAACCGGGTCGTTGCTTCCAGCCCGGCGACACCGAAGCTGGTCCGTTGGGTGACGGCAACCATGTAGGCGAAGACACCGATCCCCCAGACCCACCAGGCGGGCCCGGAGGCGGCCCTGACCCTGAGGGCGGTCACTGACCGCTTTCGTCGGGGTCGCCCTTGGCTGCTTCCGAGGAGAGGAAGGCTTCCGCCGCCGTCCCCAGGTCTTCGCCATCGGGAACGGCCTCGTCGGCCGTCAGGAGCAGCGAACGCCGTTCGGCCTCGGGCTCATGGGCGTCAAAACGCTTCTCGAAATTGGCGACCATCCGCTGGACGTCCGGGGCGTCGGCGACCTGCTCGGCGATCTGTCCTTCGACCTTCCGCGCCGCTTCGCGCAGATCGTCCGAGGGCAATCCCAGCCCCAGGGCGGCCCCCAGGAATTCCAGCGCAGCCACTGCTGCCTGGGGGTATTCCGAATCGGCCAGGTAATGCGGAATGTGCAGGTCGTACCCCACGACGTCGCGGCCATCCGCGTCCAGGCGCATTTCCACCAGATGGGCTGCCGCCGCGGGAATCTGGGCGGAGGGGTTCCACGTCGAGATGCCTTGCCCGAAATCGGGGCGGTTCCCGTGCACCGTGACTCCGATGCGCCGGGTGTGCGGTACGGGCAGGGGCGCCGCGCCGATCCCGGCAGCCAACGAGACATTCAGGCCACGGGCCAGCAACACGACGGCGGCGGCGAACCGCTCCCATTGGAAATCCGGTTCCGATCCGGTCAGGAAGAGGAAGTCGGTGCCCAGCCCATCCGTGAGCCGGTGCAGTTCGATCACGGGCGCCGCATAGTCGGTGAAATGGTCGGCGGCCAGGGAGATCTGCGGGCGTCGTTCGCGGTAGTTGACCAATTGGTCGGCATCGAAGGAGGCGATGAGCTCGGAATCGAGCTTACCCAGCAGTTCCCGACGGATTTGTTGACTGACCTGCCCTGCGTCGGCATGGCCCGCGAGGGAGACCAGCATGCCCAGTCCTTGGAGACGCACGTCATCGACGACCTCGTCGTCGTACCTGACGAGGGACAAGGGATCAAGCATGGTGTCTCCTTCCAGGGACTCGAGCATGCACCTTCCGGTTCAACACACGGGGCCTCGGATTCCTTCCCGGCCCGGGCACCATTCTATCGGTTGGACCCACCAGGTCGGCCCATCACGACGCCGGTGGACCCCGGCACCATCGGGCAGCGATACGATCAAGGGGAACGCAACATCTACTTCACATACCAACCGCAGCCCTGGTGGGCGGCTGCATTAAGGATCCCGACCCGTGATCAACGCCAGCGAATTGAAGCTGACCGCCGTTTCCCCCGACGTGCGGCGGGTGGCGGCCAACGCCGTCGTCATCGCCATCGCCCAGGGCAAGGACGGCCCCCGGCTGCTCGACGCACCCCTGCCGAAGGCAGAGGCCTCCGCCCTCCAGGACTCACTGCCCGCCCTGGGCGCCACCGGAGCGGCCGATGAAGTCCTCCGGCTCCCGGCCACCGGTTCGCTGAAGGCCGAAGTCCTGGTCCTGACCGGCGTCGGGACCGTCGAAGGCGAGACCCCCGAACCGGAGGCGCTGCGTCGCGCCGCCGGTGCGGCCGCCCGCCAGCTCAAGGGCCACGCCAAGGTGGTCTTCGCCCTACCGACCCCCACCGTCGAATCGGCCACGGCCGTCGCCGAAGGTGTCGCCCTGGGTGCCTACGCCTTCTCCAACCACCTCTCCAAGGCTCCGGAGAAGACGCCATTGACCGAGGGCATCATCGCCACCGCTGCGTCGGCCGATAAGACCCTGCCGGCCGCATTGCGCCGGGCCGCCATCGTCGGTCGCTCCGTGCGCGGCGTGCGCGATCTGGTCAACACCTCCCCCAGCGACCTCTTCCCCGAATCCTTCGCGACGGAGGCGCGCAGCGCCGTGAAGTCGCTGCCGATCAAGGTCACCGTCTACGACGAGAAGCGCCTGGAAAAGGACGGGTACGGCGGGATCATGGGCGTCGGCAAGGGCTCTTCGCGCCAGCCGCGCCTGGTCAAGCTGGAGTACTCCCCGGCCAAGGCCCGCCGCCACCTCGCCTTCGTCGGCAAGGGAATCACCTTCGACACCGGCGGCATCTCGTTGAAGCCGGCAGCGAACATGCACTTCATGAAGTCGGATATGGCCGGGGCAGCCACCGTGCTGGGAAGCATGCTCGCCATCGCCGAGCTCCAACTGCCGTTGCGCGCGACCGCCTGGCTCTGCCTGGCGGAGAACATGCCCGGCGGCCACGCCGCCCGTCCCGGCGACGTCTTCACCATGTTCGGCGGCAAGACCGTGGAGAACCTGAACACGGACGCCGAAGGTCGCCTGGTGATGGCCGACGGACTGGTGGCTGCCAGCGCCGAAAAGCCCGACGTCATCATCGACATCGCCACGCTCACCGGCGCACAGTTGATCTCGTTGGGTCGCCGCACCAGCGGCATCATGGGTGACAGCGGTGTCCGCGATGCACTGGTCAGTGCCGCAGGGACCTCCGGGGAATCCGCCTGGGGCATGCCCATGCCCGAAGAGCTCCGGGCCTCCCTGGATTCGACCGTCGCCGATCTGGCCAATGCCGGTGAACGCAACGGCGGGATGATGACCGCCGCCGCGTTCCTGCAGGAGTTCGTCGGTGAGGTCGATGGCCGGAAGATCCCCTGGGCACATATCGACATCGCCGGCCCCTCATATAACGACGTCGCCCCCTATGGTTACGTCCCCAAGAACGGGACCGGATCCGGTCTGCGCACCCTGGTCACCTACGCGGAGGCACTGGCAGCACGGTAGTTTCCGAAGCGGCGGTCCATGAGACCGGTCACCCACCCACGATCGGCCGGTCACGGTTTGTGGATGATCGGCCATGGTCCGCGCTAAGGTGAACCCTGAAAGAATAGTAGGCAGTGCCTCTCCGGCCCCGAGGTCGGACAGGCAGAACACATGGAACGAGCCCCCACACCGTGGGGCATGATCTCACTCGCGAGGGAGCGTCAACGTGGCCGAATCGGCAACAACGCAAGAATTCGATGTACTCATCCTTGGTGGCGGCAGCGCCGGCTACTCGGCCGCATTGCGCGCCATCCAGCTCGGCTTCACCGTCGGCCTGGTGGAAAAGGCAAAGCTCGGTGGCACGTGCCTGCACACCGGGTGCATCCCGACCAAGGCGTACCTGCACTCGGCCGAACTGGCCGACAACGCCCGCGAAGGCGCCAAGTACGGCATCAACACCACGTTGGATTCCATCGACATGGGCGCGGTCCGCCAGTACAAGGACGGCATCGTCGCCGGCAAGTACAAGGGACTGGCCGGCCTGCTGAAGATGAAGAAGGTCAACGTCATCGAGGGCAACGGCCGCCTGGTGTCCCAGGACACCATCGATGTGGACGGGGTCGCCTACAAGGGCAAGAACATCATCCTGGCCACCGGCTCCACCACCAAGACCATGGGGCTGGAGATCGGCGGCCGAGTGCTCACCAGCACCGAAGCGCTCGCCATGGAAACCCTGCCCCAGAGCGCCATCGTCCTCGGCGGCGGCGTCATCGGCGTGGAGTTCGCTTCCGTCTGGAAGTCCTTCGGCGTCGACGTCACCATCGTGGAGGGCCTGCCGTCGCTGGTCCCGAACGAGGATCCCTCGATCGTCAAGGGCCTGGAGCGTGCCTTCAAGAAGCGCGGCATCAAGTCCAAGACCGGCGTCTTCTTCGAGAAGGTCGAGCAGAACGACGACGGGGTCAAGGTCGCACTGGCCGACGGCACCGACCTCGAGGCGGACATCGTCCTGGTGGCCGTGGGCCGTGGCCCGGTCACCGAGGGCCTCGGCTTCGAGGAGCAGGGCCTGACCATGGATCGCGGCTTCGTCATCACCGACGAACGCCAGCACACCGGTGTCGGCAACATCTACGCCATCGGCGACATCGTTCCCGGTCTGCAGCTGGCCCACCGCGGCTACCAGCACGGGATCTTCGTGGCCGAGGAGATCGCCGGCAAGAACCCGGTCATCGTCGAGGACATCAACATCCCGAAGGTGACCTACTGCGAACCGGAAATTGCGTCCGTGGGCTACACCGAGCCCAAGGCCAAGGAAAAGTACGGCGACGACCAGGTCGAGATCCAGGAATACAACCTCGCCGGCAACGGCAAGTCCTCCATCCTGGGGACCGCGGGCATCATCAAGATGGTGCGCGTCAAGGACGGCCCGATCGTCGGTGTGCACGGCATCGGCAGCCGGATCGGCGAGCAGGTCGGCGAAGCGCAGCTGATCGTGAACTGGGAGGCCTACCCCGAGGACGTGGCCCAGCTGGTCCACGCACACCCGACCCAGAACGAGGCCATGGGCGAGACCGCCCTGGCCATGGCCGGGAAGCCACTTCACGGTTAAGCACGGGTATGACGTGCACGGTGGGCCGATCTTACGCGGGTCGGCCCACCGTGCACTAAGCTCGACGCAAGCCGAACACCGGCCGCTTCGCCCTCGTTGCCGGCCGTCCAAGTCAAGAGATATAGCTTTAGGAGAACGGGGACACCATGTCTGAAACCGTGAACTTGCCCGCACTCGGTGAGAGTGTCACCGAAGGCACTGTGACGCGCTGGCTCAAGCAGGTCGGCGATAGCGTCGAGGTCGACGAGCCACTACTGGAGGTCTCCACCGACAAGGTCGATACCGAGGTCCCCTCGCCGATCTCCGGTGTGATCGAAGAAATCCTCGTCCCCGAGGACGAGACGGCCGATGTCGGCGCCCCGCTGGTGCGCATCGGCGACGGATCCGGATCCGGATCCTCCGAAGAGGCACCGGCCGCCGAGGAAGCCCCGGCAGAAGAGGCCCCCGCCCAGGAGTCCGCTCCCGCAGCCGAGGAGTCCTCCTCCAGCGAGGCCCCCGCTGCTTCCGATGATTCCGGCGAACGGGCCGATGTCACGCTTCCCGCCCTCGGCGAAAGCGTCACCGAAGGCACCGTCACCCGCTGGCTCAAGCAGGTCGGCGACGAGGTCGAGGTCGACGAGCCGCTGCTCGAGGTCTCCACCGACAAGGTCGACACCGAGATTCCTTCACCCGTCGCCGGCACCCTGCTGGAGATCAAGGTGAACGAAGACGACACCGCCGAGGTCGGATCCGTGCTGGCCGTCATTGGTTCCGGGTCGGCTCCGGCCCAGGAGGCCCCGAAGGCCGAAGCGCCCAAGGAAGAAGCACCGAAGCAGGAAGCCCCGAAGGCCGAAGCGCCCAAGGAAGAAGCACCGAAGCAGGAAGCCCCGAAGGCCGAAGCGCCCAAGCAGGAGGCACCGAAGCAGGAAGCTCCGAAGGCCGAGGCCCCGAAGCCCGTTTCGACGCCGGCCCCCGCCGGAGGCAACGACGGCTACGTGACCCCGCTGGTCCGTCGTCTGGCTTCGCAGAACGAGATCAATCTGTCGACCGTCACCGGCACCGGTGTCGGCGGCCGCATCCGCAAGCAGGATGTCCTGGACGCCGTCGAGGCCAAGAAGTCCGCTGCTCCGGCAGCACCGACAGCCGGCTCGGGCTCCGCACCGAAGGCTCCTGCCGCCGTCGTCCCCTCCTCGCTGCGAGGGAAGACGGAGAAGGCACCCCGCATCCGCCAGGTCATCGCCCAGCGGATGCGCGAGTCGCTGGAGACGTCCACCCAGCTCACCCAGGTCCACGAGGTCGACATGACCCGCGTGGCCAAGTTGCGCACCTCGGCCAAGGCACAGTTCCAGGCCGTCAACGGCACCAAGCTGACGTACCTGCCCTTCATCGCCAAGGCCGTTGCCGAGGCGCTCAAGCAGCACCCGAAGCTCAACGCCGAATACGACGAGGGCAAACAGGAGATCACCTACCACGACGCCGAGCACCTGGCGATCGCAGTGGATACCGAAAAGGGTCTCCTCGTTCCCGTCATCAACAACGCCGGTGATCTGAACCTGGCCGGCGTTGCCAGCCGCATCGATGATGTCGCCAAGCGCACCCGCGACAACAAGATCGGCCCGGATGAGCTCTCCGGTGGCACGTTCTCGATCACCAACATCGGGTCGGTCGGCGCGTTGTTCGATACTCCGATCATCAACCAGCCGCAGGTGGCCATCCTCGGCACCGGAGCCATCGTCAAGCGTCCCATGGTCGTCACGGGCACCGATGGCGATGACACCATCGCCATCCGCCACATGATGTACCTGTCGCTGACCTACGACCACCGTCTAGTCGACGGCGCGGATGCCGGACGCTTCCTGCAGACGCTGCGCGCCCGGCTGGAAGAAGGCGCCTTCGAGGCCGACCTCGGTCTGTAGCAACGCCTCCCGGACCAGCATAGGTGTCCGGCGGTGAACGACGACGGCTGGTGCCCCTCCTCGGGAGGGACGCCAGCCGTCGTCGTTGATGCAGGAGTCCGCGGTTTCGACACGCTGTCGAAACCACCCCTAGACTGTCCCCATGAACTTCATCCTCACATTGCTCATCTTCGTGCACATTCTGGGCGCGGCCGCGATCTTCGGCGGTTGGCTCGCCTCCTTCAAGACCCCCACGGTCGGCCTCTGGCAGTGGATCGGGGCCATCACCCAGGTGGTGACCGGCATCCTGATGTTCGGCCTGCTGGAAATGGGGGACGGCGAACCGAACCGGATCAAGCTGGGCGTCAAGCTCATCATCGCCCTGGGCGTTCTCGTCGCGGCATGGATCGGTCGCAAGAAGGTCAAGAACCACGAAGTGGTGCCCACCGGCATCGCCCACGGCGTCGGCGGCCTGGCCTTGATCAACATCGCCATCGCGGTGCTCTGGGTCTAGGCAGTACCTCCAGGACCCCCGGTATACACCGGGGGTCCTTTGCTGTCCGGAGTCATGTTCTTGCCCCGATCGCCGGGAGACATAGGATGGAGATGGCGCCCGGAACCGGTCGCCCAGCTCAGATGTGGAGGAGTCACCATGGCTACAACCCGTACCGCCCGCACCGTTTGGAACGGCGATCTTTTCTCCGGAAGCGGTCAGACGTCTTTCGAGACGTCCGGTATCGGCACCTACGACATCACGTGGAAGGCCCGCTCCGACCAGTCCGAGGGCAAGACCAGCCCCGAGGAACTGATCGCGGCAGCGCACGCCTCCTGCTACTCGATGGCACTCGGCGGCGCGTTGAAGGACGCGGGCTTCACCGCTGATTCGATCGAGACCAGTGCCGAAGTTGATTTCGACACGACCAACGGTCCGCTGATCAGCGAGATCCGCCTGACCCTGAAGGCCACGGTCCCCGGCATCGACGAGGCCACCTTCAAGGAAGCAGCACAGGGCGCCAAGGAAGGCTGCCCCGTCTCCAAGGCCCTGGCCTCGGTGCCGAGCATCAAGCTCGACGCCACGCTGGTCTCCTAGCTTCCAGCCCGACCAACGACGAAGGGCGCCGGAACCAACCATGGTTCCGGCGCCCTTCGTCGTTGGTGCATCCCGGGGTGGTCAGTCCCCCGCGGCATCCTGCGGCCGGGCCGGCAGGGGGCCCGGTTCCCTGGAAGGGTACCCCTCACGTTCGGGCGCCCGGTGCGTCGGGATCTCATGGAGCATTTCCTTGAGCACCATGATCCCGTGCTCGAGTTGCGGATCGGTTCCGGCCAGATGGGCATGCGGAGGGAACGGCACCTCGATATCCGGATCAACACCCCGGTTCTCCACGCCCCAGCCCACGCCACCGGTGAACCAGGTGGCGTAGCGCGGCTGCGTGACGCCCGTTCCGTCGGCCAGGTCGAATTCCCCGTCGATGCCGATGACCCCGCCCCAGGTGCGCACGCCGACCACGGGGCCGATGGCCCGCAGTTTGCTGACCTGCGTGATGATGTCCCCGTCGGAGCCGGCCCATTCGTCGGTGAGGATGACCACCGGCCCGCGGGGGGCACTATCCGGGTAGGTCCACGGTTCCTGTTCGCGGGCCACCGACCAGGCGGTCACCTTCCGTGCGATGACTTCGGCCACCAGTTGGGAGGTATGCCCGCCGCGGTTCCGACGTACGTCGATGAGCAACGCGTCCCGCGAGGCTTCCTGGTCGAGGTCCCGGAACAGTTGCGCCCACCCCAGCGGCATCATGTCGGGGATATGGAGATACCCGAACAGTCCCTGGGACGCCTCACGGACTTCCCGACGATTCCGTGAGACCCACTGGTGGTACCGCAGGCGCTCTTCGTTGCGGACCGGGACGACCCCGACCCGCCGGACCTCGCCGGGGGCCCGTGAGGACGCCCCGTCGCGGACGGTGAGTTCGATGGGCTTACCGCCGGTTCCCTGCAACAGGATCGCCGGTCCGGACTCGGGGATGTCGACCCCGTTGATCGCCAACAACTCGTCCCCCGCGCGCACCCCCACCCCGGGGGCGGCCAGGGGGGCATGGGCCTGCGGATCGGAGGACTCCCCCGCCAGCACGGTTTCCACGCGCCAGCGGCCATCGACCCGTGCCAGATCCGCGCCGAGGAGGCCTTGGCTCTCGGCACCTTGGATGGGTTCGGGGGTCACATAGGCATGGGACGTGCCCAGTTCCCCGTGCAGCTCCCAGAGCAGGTCCACGAGATCGTCGTGGCTGCCCAGGCGGTCAACCAGCGGACGATAGGTTTCGGCCACCGCATCCCAGTCCCGTCCGGCCATGTCCTCGACCCAGAAGAAGTCCCGCTGCAGCCGCCAGGCTTCGTCGAAGGCATGGGCCCAGACCTTCGAGGGATCCAGGGCCACCCGGATCCGGCCCAGATCGATGTCCTGGGTGTCCGCGGAGTCCGACTCGGCTGGTTTATCCGTCGCCACGGCCCGCACGGTGCCGTTGTGGACGGCGACCAGACGCTTGCGGTCTCCACTGACGAGGAACGCCTCCGCGGCTTCCAGAAGCGTGGTGAGTCGTTGGGTCTCATGATCGAAACGTTCCAGCCTCTGGGATTCGGCCTCGGCGTCGGGGGCCCGGCCATCGCCGGTGACGCCGGTCGAGACATCGGTCAACCACAACAGGCCCCCTTCGACGGCCACCAGGGACGTGTAGCGGCCCTGGGCGACGGGGACCGCGAAGAGGCGTGAGGGAAGTCCCGCACGAACCACGGTGGTCTCCGGTACGGCTGAAGCCGGGTCCTGGTCGCTGGATCCGGTGTCCTTCCCGGCCTCGTCCCAGGTGGCTTCGGTTCCGTAGACCCGTGGTCCATACAGCGACGGCGTCCGGTCGTCCAGCGCCAACAGGAACGGTTTCGTCGATGCCGGGAAGGACAGGTCGAATCCGTGCGTGTCATACAGCGGGTCGAAGCTGCGGTCGGAGAGGAAGGCCAGGTATTTTCCGTCCGGGGTGAACGACGGCGCATGGTCGCGGAATCGACCGTCCGTCGCCTCGATCGGTTCCGCGGACGGATCCTCGGTGGAGACCAGCAGCATGCGGCTGCGGGCCCCGAACGTGGCCACCGGCTCGGTGAAGGCCAACCACCGCCCGTCAGGGGAGAACGCGAGCCCTACGGCCGCTCCCTGACCGCCGGCACTGATCTGGTGCCACGTCGAGGTTTCCGGCTCCAGCAGGTAGGTCTGCCCGGCTTCGGTGGACACGGCGATCCAGCGGGCATCCGGCCCGGCCACGAGGCTGCGCACGCGGTGTCCGGCCGGCAGCTCGAAGCGTTTCGGGCCCGGCCCGGTGGCCGGGTCCTCCTTCGCAGGCGATTCGACGGATGAGTCATCCTCGGTGGCCGGGGCAGTCACGACATCGTGTTCCTTCCCTGCGGCCGCCACCGGGGCCGGCAGTCCGGCACTTCCCGCTGCGCTGACCGGTTGGGGAAGGTCCCCGCCGTCGTCATCCGCCTCTCCGGTCTCCCCGTTCGTCGGGGCCTGCCCCGCTCCCGAGCCGACACCGGCACCCCCGTCCTCAGGGGCTCCCCCGCTGCCCGCGTCGGCAGGGTAGCGCCGTTCGAAGGCGTCCAGCTCCTGGAGGTGGATCGCTTCCTCACCCTCCTCGTCGGCCACGTAGAGCACCCGGTCGGCCCCGACCAGGCTGCCTAGCCGCGCCCTGACCCCGGGGGTCGATTCGATCGTGCGGGCCGGGCCCCGACGGTGGGTCAGCAGATGCAGCGTTCCGTGGCTTTCGATGACACTGGCATTGCCGCGGTGATCGGGCGTGGCCCGCACCAGATGTGCCGCGACGTCCAGGGCCGTCGGCTGCCTGCCGTGCCCGGCCGATCCGAGGGTGATCTCCAGTTTCCGGGGGGCTGCGTCCAACCCGTCAAGCACCCAGAGCTCGCCGGCGGATTCGAAGACCAGACGTTCCCCGTCGGAGGACAGATGCCTGGCGTAGTAGCTCTCATGGTCCGTGTGGCGCCTCAGGTCACCACCGTCGGGGCTGACCGAGTAGATGTTGCCGTAGCCCTCATGGTCCGACAGGAAGGCAATCCGCTGGTCGATCCAGACCGGGTCGCACAGGTTTCCATCAACGTCCGGAATCAGGCGGTCAAATTCCCCGCCACCATCCCGATCGATCCAGAGCTTGCCTGCCGTCCCACCGCGATAGCGCTTCCACCAGGCGGGTTCCCGGCTCAGGGCGCTGCCCACCACCAACGGGCGTTCATCACCGACCGACGGCCCCCAGGCCAGTGAATCAACCGGCCCGTAATCCAGCCCCTCGCCCACCGACCCATCCAGTGGAACGGTTCGAGCCCAGGTCAGTCGTGAATCCGCCTGGTCCTTGGAAGTGACGGCCACGACCTGGCCGTCGGGGGTGTACCCACGGTTCTTCGTCGACGGGTGGCCCCAGTAGGTGAGTTGACGGTAGTCACCACCATCGACGGAGGCAGCCACGATCTCCTGACTGGCCCCGTTGCGGATGGTCCAGGTGAGCGTCTGCCCATCTGCGGAGAACCGGGGGTTTCGTGCCGGCAGACCCTGCGCTGAAAGGCGCCAGGCACGGCCGCCGGCCAGAGGGACGAGCCAGACATCATCCTCGGCGACAAAAGCCACGAGTTCGGCGGAGACGTGCGGGTATCGAAGGTAGCAACTCAAACTCATGAAGCGATCCTACCGATCGATACCGGTGGCGTCACCGCAGGGGAATCATCCGTGGTTCCCCGTACCCCTCGAAGCGTCCTCGACGGAGACGATCAGCCACCCACCGTGGACACGCTCCAGCGTCAAGATGATGTCCTGCACTTCGGGCCCGGGGGTGCTCTGGATCGTTGCCCCGTCGGCCCCTACCACCTGGTAGGAGCTCATGGTGCTGGTGGCCGCCACGGCCACCTGTTCCTCATCGGTCCCCGGGTTGATCCTGACATCGGATAAACGCGTCTTCAATCCGCGATAATGCAGCCCGCGGGACCGCAGTTGACTGGTCACCGCCAGATCCGGGCCCAGCGAGTCCCCTCCCCCTGCGTGGACTTGCCGCAAGGCATCAGCATCGGCTCCCGCCAAGGCAAGGTCCCTCCTCTCCGTCAGGGCCCGGGCCGCCTGGAGTGGATCCTCGGGAACCGGGGTGGAGAAGACCGACGCCTCGAGCACCTTCTCCGGTAGAACCCACGGCGGCTGCGTGGCGTCGCCCCCTTCGCTCGCCTCCGCATCCGTTCCGTCCTGTTCATGGGCCGGCCTCGAGACATCCGGGCCGGCCTCCGTCGCCGGGTGGGCCACCGGGGCGGGCTGGGGGCCCCAGCCGCCCCGGGTGGCAACCATGAGACCCGCGACGACCAGACAGAGCAGCACCCCAATCGCCGGGATCACGGCCCACCGCCGGCCCCGCCGAGCCCGGCCCCGGGCTCGATCGGGCTGGGGGTGGCGGTCGCCCCGTCCACGACGGGCGGGACGTCCGATTCCCCGCGGCCCCGCTGCCCCGCTGCCGGGGTGTCGCTTCCGGCCGCGCCCGAGGGTGGCCAGCCCACGGAACCACTCCCTCGGGCCGCGGCCCACCCTGCGCGTGGCCGGATCCGCAACGACATGGGTGACCATCTGTCCCAGGGCCTCGGGCCTCACGGCTTCTCGAAGGTTCACCGGCTCTGGTGTCGCGATCCGGAAGATCCGTCGCCCGAATTCCTCGGCTCCGGGCCGCTCTTCCTCGTCTTCGGCCAGCCCCGATTCAAGTAGTTCCACCAGCTCCGTCGGCACCCCTCCCAGCAGGCTGGACAATGGTGGTCGCTGATGGGTGGGCCCGGCGACCCGCCCCGTCACCATGTACCAGGCCAATGCCGCCAAGGAATATACGTCCCGGGCCGGTCGCAGCCGTCTGCCTCCGGATTCCTCGGGTTCGGAACTGGGAGCCCGGAAGCCGGGGGTTCCGGATTCGTCCTGCCGTCCACCCACCAGCACGGCCAACCCCAGATCACCAAGTTTCGGTTTCCCCGCCGCGGTGAACAGGACATTGCCCGGGGCGATGTCGCCATGAACGGCCCCATTCCCATGCAGGAACGCCACGGCTCCGGCCACGGGGGCAAGGACCGTCACCGTCTCGCCCAGCGTCAATGGTCCGCGGGCAGCGATCAGGTCCGCCACCGAGCCGCCCGGAAGGTACTCCATCAGGATGCCCTCGCCGTGATCGGTCGGGACCGCACCGATCAACTCCACGATGTGTTCATGACTCATCGAGGCCAGGGCCTGGACTTCCTTCGAGCAGCTGCCTTCTTCCCCACCGTCCTGGGCAGCGGCAACCTTCAGAGCGGCACGGACCCCCGTATGACGTTGCCTGACGACATATACGGTTCCGCTACTTCCTCGCCCGAGTTCGTGTTCAAGTGCCCAATCCTTCAACTCTGGTCGACGTCTCCACTCGTTCGGTGCACCCATCCTCCATTTCTATCGAATGTCGCGCTGACCTGCAGAAGTTATCCACAGCAACGGATTCGACCCCAATTCGAACCTGCCACCGACGGCGAGTAGCGTATGGCGCATGACCATCTCCTTCCAGCGGCTGGGCTTCGCCCCGGACTACGTTGATTACCAGGAGGCCTGGGACCTGCAACGCCGGATCCACGATGAAGTGGCTGCCCGGATGCATGGGCCAGAAGTCCTCCTACTCGAGCATGCCGCCGTCTATACGGCCGGCAAACGCACCGAACCCCAGGATCTGCCGGTTGATGGAACCCCCGTCATCTCCGTGGACCGCGGGGGCAAGATCACCTGGCATGGCCCCGGGCAGCTCGTGGGCTACCCCATCGTCGAACTGGCCAACCACTCCGGCATCCGCGACTACGTCCACCGGCTCGAGGAGATGCTGATCAACGTCGTCGCCGACTTCGGCATCACCGCACAGCGGGTCGATGGCCGGGCCGGAGTCTGGGTCCTGGGCACCGACGGCGCCCAGGACCGGAAGATCGCCGCCATCGGCATCCGTGTGGACCATGGAGTGACCATGCATGGTTTCGCGCTGAACTGCGATAACGACGACGACGCATTCTCGCGGATCATCCCCTGTGGCATCACCGATGCCTCCACGACAAGCATCACCGAAGAATGCGGCCGAACAGTCCGCACCCTGGACGTGCTCGACCGGGTCCAGGACGAACTGACCCGCCTACTCGAACCAGCCATCAAAACGAACACCCCCATCGCCGATGAAGGAGCCCTACTGTGAGCCTCGCCCCCGAAGGACGCCGCATGCTGCGCATTGAACAGCGCAACTCGGCAACCCCCGTGGAACGTAAGCCCGAGTGGATCAAAGCCAAGGTTGAAATCGGCCCTGAATATGTCGAGATGAAGAAGCTCGTCAAGGACAAGGGCCTGAACACGGTCTGCGAAGAGGCCGGCTGCCCGAACATCTTCGAATGCTGGGAGGACCGCGAAGCGACCTTCCTCATCGGCGGCTCCGAGTGCACCCGTCGCTGCGACTTCTGCCAGATCGACACCGGAAAGCCGGCCGCCCTGGACCGTTCCGAACCCTTCAAGGTCGCCCAGTCCGTGAAGCAGATGGGTCTGCGCTACGCGACCGTGACCGGGGTGGCCCGCGACGACCTCGAGGACGAGGGAACCTGGCTCTACGCCGAAACCGTCCGCCGGATCCACCAGTTCAACCCGGGCACCGGCGTCGAACTGTTGATCCCCGACTTCTCCGGCAAGAAGGAATACCTGGACGAGATCTGCGCGTCGGCCCCGGAGGTATATGCCCATAACGTCGAAACCGTCCCGCGGCTGTTCAAATCGATCCGTCCTGCTTTCCGCTACGAGCGCTCGCTGGACGTCATCCGCCGGGGGCACGACAACGGGATGATCACCAAGTCGAACTTCATTCTCGGCATGGGCGAAAACCCCGAAGAAGTCGTCGATGCCATGAAGGACCTGCACGAAGCCGGCTGCGATCTGCTGACCATCAACCAGTACCTCCGCCCGTCCGAACGGCACGCCCCCGTGGACCGTTGGGTAAAGCCCCAGGAATTCGTCGAACTACAGAAGCTCGCGGAGGAAATCGGCTATCTGGGCGTCATGGCCGGACCGCTGGTGCGCTCGTCCTACCGCGCCGGACGCCTCTGGGCGGGCGCCATGCGCAAGAAGGGTCTGCCCATTCCCGAGGACATGGCCCATATCGAGAGCTCCGGAACGACCAAGCAAGAGGCAGCCACTCTCCTCGCTGCCCAACAGTAACTCGCCGATCACGTAGAATTGGACCACTATGGCCAGAACTTCTAACTCCCCCGCAGACGACGGCGCCAAGCCCAAGCGTTCGTTGTTCTCCCGCAAGCCCAAGGCCGAGAAGGCCGCCAAGGAACCAGGTCGGCTGAAGCAGCTCGGCCAGGTCTTCCAGATGACCCGGCGTAATGACCCCAACGCCGTGTGGTGGATGGTCCTGGCATTCTTCGGCATCATCGCCGTTGGCCTGGTCATCGGACTGGTGATCAACAACTGGATCACCACACTGCTCGTCTCCATTCCGCTGGGCTTGCTGGCAGCATTGCTCATCCTCTCCCGTCGTGCCGAGAAGGCCGCCTTCAAGCAGCTTGAAGGCCGTCCGGGTGCCGCCGGCGCATCCATGTCCGTCTTGAAGCGTGGCTGGATCCTCACGGAACAACCCGTGGCGGTCAGTCCCAAGACCCAGGACCTCGTCTTCCGCGGCATCGGTCGCTGTGGGGTCGTGCTGGTCACCGAAGGGCCGACCCACCGGGTTCGCCCGCTAGTGGATGCCGAGCGCAAGCGAATGAACCGTGTCCTGCCGAACGTGCCGATCCACGTCATCAACGCGGGTTCGAACGATGGACAGACCGGTTTGGGCGATGTGTCCAAGAAGATGAAGAAGTTCCCCAAGACGCTCAATAAGCAGGAAGTCCATGCCGTGGACATGCGTCTGTCCACGTTGGGCAGCGCGAAACTTCCCATTCCCAAGGGCATCGACCCCAATAAGGCCCGCCCTGATCGCCGTTCAATGCGCGGGCGCTAAAGAACGACTACGCAAAAGTGCCGGTTTCCTCCACGAGGGAACCGGCATTCTTCATTTGAGGTGGGACCGCACGCCAGCGGTACCCACCCATCTCGTTGCCGATGGCGGCGACGCCAAAGGAGCGATCCCCGACGGCCGGCACCCGGTGTTCGGCTAGTAACAAGGCTGTGCACCAGGAGACTGCTGAACTAAGTGGAATTGGAGCGACCGTTTTGCGCGTATCGACGTGTGGGACGGCTGCTTGCATCATCCGGGGCGGGAATCTGGGAGCCCTTCCTGGTTCTCGGCACTGGCCGTGAGGTCCTGAAGGGCTCTTCAGGGGCCCCAGAGGCCGTTGTGGGAGCGGGCCCCGGGCCCGGACGGCCTCAGACGATGGTCCATCCGGTGTTTGCGCCGGTCACCCGAGTTTCAGGAGACGTTTCAGATTCACTGCCCCGGCCCGTAGCCTCCACCAGGCATCGTTCTTTGCCATGCCCCGATACCGTAGTCGCCGGTTCCCGCGAGTCATCCAGGCAATGGAACGCTCGACCATCGGCCGATGACGCCGGTAATCGGCAACGAACCCGGGACCCACCGCTTCGGCCCGGTGGGCCCGCATCAACTCGTGTTCGGGATGCCGATCGATCTTCCGTCCGCTTTCGGAGGTGGTGCACCGGTCCCGCAGCGGGCATCCCCGGCATCCGGCACCGAAGGTCGAGTAACCCCTTTGCCGAAATCGTTCGGGCGAGCCCGTTGGGGCAAGTGAGCGTGTTTGCAGCCGGGTCGTAGGTGAACTCGTCGATGGTGAACCCGTCGGCAATAGCCCGGTTCAAGGGCTTGGGCTTGATCAACGCCTGATGCCCTGAACCAGCCAGGGACTTCAGCATGGACGCCGAACCGTAGGCCGAATCGGCCAACACCTGCACCGGTGAGACCCCGATGCTGTGGTCTTCCCCGAGCAGGGCGGCGCCGGCGGCCGGGTCGGTGGAGTCCGGCCCGGTGGCCATGGTCAACTTCGCCGCAGTCACCAACCCGGTATCGGGCTCGATGATCAGATGGCCCTTATAACCATCACGGCGTTCCTGTCGGGTCTTGTGCGCGTGGCGGGCCTGGGTGTCCACGGTGGAGATCAGCCGGTCCGGTGCGACCTTCCGGGCGATCCGCCACCTCCCGTCCGTGCCGTCGGGTCCCTCGGCCGGTTCCACGTCCTGCCCGGAGACCAACGCGAGCAAACCGTATGCTTCGGCGGCCTTCGAGTCCACTTCGAGGGTGTCGGGGGCCACTGCTGCGAGCAGGGCGATCGCGTCGTTGACCAGCGCCGATACCAGTTCTTGTTTGGCATACTGGTCATCCTAGGCAATATCTGGTTTGCCGGTGCGCTGGTAGTCGCAGCCACGCGTGTGGGCGGCGACGAGGTCCTGGCCGGCGGGGATATCGGGGCCGTAGCGGCGGATTGAAGCGATCAGTTGGGTGATGGTGTCTTGCCGGGCGACGGCATCGTCGAGGACCGTGGAGTCCAGGGCGCGGCGGCGTTTACCGGCCAGGATGCCGGTAGCAGTGACTGCTTCGCCGATCGCGTCCATGATCCGGTGCGGGTTCGGCGAGGCGGCCAGGCGCTTGCGCCAGTACGTCAGTGTCGAGGGATGGAACGCGGTTCCGGTCAGCTCGGAACCGCAGGCCGCTTTCCATCGCGGGTCAGACGTCAACGCCTCGGCCGTTTCGCGGTCAGAGAGCCCGTGAAGGGCCTGCAAGACCATGACCGAGCCGATCACCGGTGCCGGGGATCGAGGGCCGACCACGCTTGGAGATGAAAAGGTCCTCCATCATTGAATCCGGGAACAGCTCCTGCCGGTTTCCGGCGAGGAACGCGAAGGCGCTTCCCGGGGCCAATAGTTCCCCGGCCAACGCCTCCACGTCCAGATACTGCCGCTGTGAATCCTGTTTCCCTGCATGTATCCAGTCTTAACGACCGGCAGCGCAAGTCCAGCAGGCCCGCCTTAAACCCTCGAAATCGTTCAGCAGTCTCCTAGGCCGGGGACGCCCCATCTGCCCCGTCCAAGGTTCGGGGGAAAGGACATCTTGGAAAGACCGGCCTTGTATCTGATCACGGCTTCCCTGGGCGGAACTGCTGGTGGTCTCGGGCTAGACAATATGCAGTGAGCGTCGCGGTGGCGTCGTAGGACTGGAACCCCGAGTTCAAAGCTAGGCGTGGATTGCCAGCCCTGCGGTCTTTCCCGTTCAGCCGGACGGGTGTGGACTGGTAGAGCCACATTTGAACGTCTGGAGGTTCCAGTCATGAATCAGCGTACCTACGTCGGTCTGGATGTCCATGCCCGCTCCATCCTGGGCTGCGCAATCGTTCAACGCACCGGCGAGATCAAACGCCAACGCCTGGCCGGAAACAACACCGGAGTCGTGGACTGGATCAAAGGCCTGAGCCCTCCGGTCCGCGTCGTCTACGAGGCAGGCCCCACCGGCTTCGGTCTCGCCCGTGCCTTGGAGACGCCAGGGTTTACCTGCGTGGTCGCCGCCCCCTAGAAACTCCGACATCCGGCCGGGGATCGGGTGAAGACCGATGCCCGGGATGCGGAGCATCTGGCACGGTTGAACCTGCTGGACCAGTTCACCGCGGTCGCGGTCCCCGACTCCGCGCGGGAAGCTGCCCGGGTTCTGGTCCGTGCTCGTGAGGACGTCCGTTCCGATTTGATGCGGCCCAGGCACCGACTCTCCAAGCTATTGCTGCGCCACGGGATCGTTTATTCCGGAGGCACTACGTGGACGAACGGGCACCATACGTGGCTGCACCAGCAGCACTTCGAGGATCCTTCCCTGCAGGCTGCTTACGTCACCTGCCTGGAGACGGTGGCAATGACCTTTGATCGAAGGAACCGCCTCGATGTCCGGATCGCGGCCCTGGCTGAGACTGAGCCCTACGCCGAAGTCGTTCACGCTTTGATGTGTTTGCGTGGAATCAGCGTACTGACCGCGTTCGGGTTAGCCGTCGAGGTCGGGGACTGGAACCGGTTCACCGGCAAGACCATCGGCGCCTACCTAGGCTTGGTGCCATCGGAGCATTCCTCAGGGGCATCGCGTTCCTTGGGGTCGATCACCAAGACCGGGAACACCCTCGCCCGTCGGCTGCTGGTCGAGGCGGCCTGGAACCACCGGCGAAATTACCAGCCCACCAGGGAGATGCAGGCACGTTGGGAAAAAGCCGACGAGGCTTCCCTTGTTCGTGGGCATCAGGGTAATCACCGGCTGCGTCGCCAGTGGGAGAAGTTCGAGGCCCGCAAGAAGCGCCGGGTGATCGCCAACGTGGCCGTCGCCCGGGAACTGGCAGGTTGGTGCTGGTCCCTGTCAGCACCAGTGCAACGGGAGCACCCATGGCCAGCTGAATAGGGAAGCGTTCCGTCGCCTACCGGTGATCATCCGGCCTGGCAGCGTGGAGGAAATCCGCGATACACCTATGGGCCACCGGCGCTTGTCGGTGATGCCCGATATTGCTAGACCAGCGGTCATCCTCCAGCCGAACACCTTGTCCTGCGGTAATCAATCCGCGTATATCAGTCTGACAGCGCCGTCGTAGAAGACGCGCCAGCCCAGGACCACCACCAGACGACGGGAACGAAAAGAGCGGTCCACGACAACCAGCCGCGGACCGCTCACCTCTGCCCCTTGACAACTCGTAGCTACATATCGGTGGTCGACTTCCAAGGCGGTCTCGCCGAGGGCCCGGCCCAGGTTGGCCGCGGATAGGCAGCAGAACCCGATCTCGTAATGCTGCCAGCCTGCGACCCATGCGATGAACGTGGACCAGTGGCCGCTGCGACTGGTGAACATGTCGCGATGTTCCCTCATGAGGGACACGTGGTTGTCCCACATGTCCGCCGGGATCCCACGGACTTCGCTACGTGCCCGTTCGAGGAGGTAGGGGGTGGACTTCCAGGTTCGGCAACTGCGTAGCCAGGGGAAGAGGGCCTTGCAGCCGGGGTGTTCGTTTTGGTGGTTCGACTGCTGTGGCGTTGCGCTGTGCTGTTCCATGCCTTTAGGGGGTGCGGACGCTTCACCGTGTCCCGCCGCACCCCCTGTTCCGGCATCACCATTTCGTCGTCTGGACATTATTCTCTCAGGACACCGCCGATACCACTTAACGGCCCGCAGGAGGGTGTGCGACAGGCCTATGTACTTTATAAATTAATTAGTTATAATTCATTCTGTGACTAGCATGAACCACAGCGTCGTGGCTCCTACCGCTGTTAGTTGCCTGATGTAGGGGGAAACAATGTCGAACACGAAAGTCGAAATACGCATCACAAAGATTCACTGTGGCAACACCGAGGATGTTACCGGCCCCGATGAATTGTATTTCACGAGCATGTTAACCGATGGCTCTGCGGAAAAACTCAGGCCGAAGTCGTCGGGATAATCTCGATCAAAGACAACCAACACAAGTACCCAAACGCGCTGATCTATAGCGACATTCTCGCTAATGACCGGTCCATTCGCGGCGGAGTTGTAGCCTTCGACGAAGATAGCAGCAAGGACTGGGCGAACAAGCCGAAATGGATCGAGAAATTGAAAGATGGTGTAATCAAAGGCCTGAAGGCTTCAGGACACCCCGTGGCTGTCAGCGGGGGCGAGATCTTGGATTGGGGATATAAGATCGCCGACGCAATCATCAAGGCTGATAAAGACGACAAGCTTGGCGAAAAAGAGCTGGAAGTGTCTGCGTCCGGGCCCGAAACGGAAAAGATCACGTGGCATTTCTCGAAAAAGGGAGACTGGTTCGGATACTCGAGCTGGAACTACACGGTCGATTTCGAAATAGTCCGAACCCCGGTTTCAACGGCGGACGAGACGTCGAATACGCTCTACCAGCGGCACGACAGCGGATTCATCTGGCGCTACACCGGAACCCCGATGACCGGCTGGCAGAAACTCGACA